>JAHRWJ010000241.1 GCA_019090185.1 Immundisolibacteraceae bacterium | reverse complement strand
TTTTTGGTGGTGCTGATTGCCGCCAGATTAATTTTAAATTAACGATATAAATAAACCGGGGAATAGAATTGAAACTATCACGATTGACTCGTACCGCTACTGCGCTTCTGCTTGCAGTTGCAGTGCTGCCTGCCCAGGCTGAACTCAAAGTTGGTTACCTGAACACCATAGCACTGATGCAAAACGCACCTCAGGCTCGGGTAGTTCAGGAGCGGATGCAAAAGGAGTTCGAGCCTCGGGCTAAAGAGCTGACCGCAAAAGGCGAAAAGTTGCAGAAGTCGCTGGAAGATTTTCAGAAAAACAGTCTGTTGCTAAGCGAAGACCAGCGCAAGAAAAAGGAGCGCAACCTGATTAGCCAGCAGCGCGAATTTAAAAACGACAAAGAAGCCTTTGAGGAAGACTCGCGGCTTAGACAGAAAGAAGAGCTTGGTGTGTTGCAAGGCCAGATCATGGCAGCGGTGGATAAATTTGGTAAGGCCAACGGCTATCAGTTGATTGTCACCGAAGGTGTGGTGTTTGCCAGTACCGAAATGGATATCACTGAACAGGTGCTGACCGTTCTGAAATCTCTGAAGTAACGATCTATGCTCTCCTTGGCAGAGTTAGCGCGCATCAGCGGCGCTGCACTAGAAGGAGATGGCTCCAGGCTGATTTTCGGGGTAGCAACCTTAAAGCTTGCTACCCCGGAGCAGATCAGTTTCTTTACCAATAAGCGTTATCGGGCTGATCTGGCTTCGACCGCTGCTGCTGCGGTTATATTGGCTCCGGATCAGCGCGATGCTTATAGCGGCAACCGTATTGTCAGTGACAATCCTTATTTAGCTTTCGCCCGTATTTCGGCCGCCCTTAATCCAGAATTTTCGGCCGATGTCGGTATACATCCAGCAGCAGTGGTTGATTCCACCGCCCTGTTGCATGAGAGCGTATCAGTGGCTGCGACAGCAACTGTTGGTGCAGGTGCCAGCATAGCCGAGGGTTGCGTTATTGGTCCGGGTGCATCAATAGCAGCAGGCGTAGAGATTGGTGCCAATTGTCGAATATCGAGTCGGGCCGTGTTACTTGAACGGACCCGGTTAGGTCAGCGCTGTAGGATCGGTGCCGGTGCGGTTCTGGGGTCTAGCGGATTTGGTTTTGCTAATGACGCTGGTCGTTGGGTGCCAGTACCCCAGCTAGGCGGTGTCCTGTTAGGCGACGACGTTGATGTAGGTAGTAACACCACGGTGGATCGCGGCGCACTCGAAGATACTATTCTAGAGCGCGGCGTGAAACTCGATAATCAGATTCAGATAGCGCATGGTGTGGTGGTCGGTGAAGACACGGCTATCGCCGCCTGTGTTGGTATTTCCGGTAGTACCCATATTGGCAAACGTTGTACTGTTGCTGGCGGTGTTGGCTTTGTGGGTCATCTGGAGATTGCTGATGATGTCCACATTACCGGCATGTCGATGGTGATGCGTTCTATTTTAAAAGCCGGGGTTTACTCCGGTTATCCCAGTACAACGAATTCTGACTGGCGTAAAAACACGGCCCGTTTTCAAAAACTTGATCAATTGGCTCGTCGGGTAATCACGCTCGAGCGCGAGCTAAACCAAATAAACCAAGCGGAGAGTTCTGTTGACGACAAATGATTTGGGCGCCATGGACATCGGTGAAATCATGGCGTACTTGCCTCACCGTTATCCGTTTTTGTTGATCGACCGAGTGACGGAATGTGAGGTTGGTGAGCGACTGGTCGCGGTTAAAAATGTCACTATTAATGAGCCTTTTTTTAATGGGCACTTTCCAGGTCATCCGGTGATGCCGGGGGTTTTGATTGTAGAGGCGATGGCACAGGCGGCCGGTATTCTTGGTTTTAAAACCAACGACACCCGTCCCGATGACAATAATATCTATCTGTTTGTCGGTATTGATAAGGCACGGTTTCGCCAGCAGGTAGTGCCCGGTGATCAGCTCATAATAGAAGTCACTCTTGATCGGGTTGCTCGGGGAATGTGGCAATTCAGTGCAGAGGCGACCGTCGACGGCGTGCGCGCAGCAAGCTGTAAAATTACCTGCACCCTGAAGGAGATTGGATGATCCACCCAACCGCAATTATCTCGCCGCAGGCAACCATTGCTGATGACGTAGAGATTGGTGCTTATTCGATTATTGGTGATCAGGTCGAGATTGCCAGTGGCACCACGATAGCGGCACACGTGGTTATTAATGGCCCGACCAGGATTGGTCAGGATTGTCATATTTTTCAGTTTTGCTCGATCGGCGAAGTACCCCAGGATAAAAAATTTCATGGTGAAAAATCCCGGCTAGAGATTGGTGATCGCAATACCATTCGGGAATACTGCTCTATCAATCGGGGTACCGATGATGGCGGAGGTATCACCAAAATCGGTAACGACAACTGGATCATGGCTTACGTTCATATCGCCCACGATTGTCAGCTTGGTAATCAAATCACCCTGGCCAATGGTGCGTCGCTAGCCGGCCATGTGTTGGTAGCTGATCAGGTGATTCTGGGTGGGTTTACCCTGGTTCATCAGTTTTGTTCAATTGGTACCGGGGTGTTTAGTCGAATGGGTTCGGCGATTGTTCAGGACGTACCACCCTATGTGATGGTCGGTGGTAATGTCGCCGATGCTAAAGGCATTAATATTGAGGGGCTGAAACGACGCGGCCTGAGCAGCGATGAGCTCAGAGATGTGCGCCGCGCCTATAAGATTCTTTATCGCTCTAGCCTCAAGCTTCAGCAAGCAATTGAGCAGATGCGACCGATGGCTGAAGAGTCTATCTA
>JAHRWJ010000240.1 GCA_019090185.1 Immundisolibacteraceae bacterium | reverse complement strand
GCGCAGGCGGTAATGTTTTTGTTTACCAGATGTTCGCCACGCTGGCCGACAATACTTAATCCATTCGCATTAATGGCGTCAGCATGAGCCTGGCGACAAATTAAAGTGACATCAACCCCTGCTTCCGCCAGATAGCCACCAATTACCGAACCTAACCCACCTGCACCCAACACCACTAAACGCATGCTCTTCTCCAACTATTACTATTGATGGTTGACTAAACCTTTAAACAGCTCCAGTAGCCCGGCTAGCGAGCCAGGAAAACTGGAATAAAGAATTTTAATTATTACATTTCAACAAAAAACGGCCCCGGCGACAAAATCACCGGGGCCGCAGATTTAACCTGTTAAACGGGGATCAGGCAACACCCAGTTCAATCAGTTTGGCTTTAATTTCTTCACCGCGCGCGGCACTTGGGGTCGCCACTGGAGCAAGACAAGGCCCTGCTTTCAGGCCGATGGCTTCGTACCAGTGCTTCAGAGTACCGAGTGCGCTTGCATAGGTGGCTGTCGCAGCGATGGTCCAGAGGAACTCATCTTCGTAGTAGTTACGGACCGGAGCAAGGGCTTCCCAGGCGGCACGGGATTTTTCGTACTCACCGGCCTGACCGAAACGCACATAGTCATTTACCAGGTCACGCTTTTTGCCGTACAAGATGTAAGAGAGTTCGCCCCAGAGTACCTGCCCACCTTCGCGCTGCTCTTCACAGTACCAGTACTCGGATGGGTCCATGATGATGAAATCATCACGCATTTCGCGACGCATTTTCATGGTTACTGCACGGTTCAAGTCACCCTGCTTAACACCAATAACAGTCTCAAGCTCAGCCAAACGGGCGGTCAGCTCAAAACCAAGCACCTTACCAGAGACCGGGGTACGGTACAGGCAGATGGCCAGATCAGAACGATCCGTCATGTATTTGTAGTAGTCAAAAATTTCCTGATCGCTACGTAACTGCACAATCGGGTTAATGACCTCTGCACCGTTATAGCCGAGTTTTTCGACAAAGTGCATTTTATCCAGCGCCTGATGCACGGAAGGATCGAGAATGATGGTCCAGAGATCCAAACGGCCTTTGTTCTGGTCAGCAACGATTTCGTGAAACCGCATCCAATCGCCCAGATTGAGATTCCAGCATTCAGAGACGAAACCACCAACAACGATGGCGTTAAGCCCCATTTCGATGTAAGCCTCAATGTTGGAACGAATGCCTTCTTCGTCAAAGGTGCCATCTTCATTAAATGGTGTCAGCGGGCACATGTAAAACCCTTTTACATTTTCAAGCGCCCAAGCCTTGGCTTCATTACGGGTAAAATCCATTACTTTTGTACTCCAGAGAAAAACTAAAAAGCGACAATAACAGCGAAACCGGTGTTGGTGGAACCCCTCCAACACCGGTTTCGCTATATTCCGTATGGGAAACTTTATAGGCCTATTGGGCATATGTAAAATCGTTCACATTGCATTAGCGGCTAGTCAGTCGTCTCTGCATGGTCATTCTGGCCGGCATTACCACTGCGGCCGCCCTGACAGGGGTTCGTTTTTTCGACCTAATACTCGACCTATATTGGTGCCCTGGTTGGTTTTCCGTAGCGATACTCGTATTGATTAACCACAAACTGAGCTCACTCAGCATTATTGTTATTTCTGTTATATCTGATAGTATCGACAAAAACGTAACCATTAAAAAAAAATAAACATTCTCCGCTGCTGCGATATAGCTTATCAATTGAGGGCAATCGGTTTGAAACCTGGATCGTCTCTACTCACCACAGGACAGATCGCAAAACTCTCATCTGTCCATATCAATGTGGTTAAAAAATGGATTGGCGACGGTTTGCTAACCGCCTACCGCCTCCCTGCTGGCCATTTCCGCATCGAAAAAAATCATTACCTAAGGTTTCTAAAAACCACAGGTATGCCTCTTCCCCCTGAATTACGAGACTTTTCGCCCCGTAGCATTCTTGCCATCGATGATGACGTTGCACAGCTGGAACTTGTCGATGATTACCTAAGTTCTATCGGCTTTACTGTCGCGACAGCCACTGATGGACATCATGGGCTGATTCAAATTGGCGCGCTCAAACCCGACCTGGTTCTGCTTGATATCAACATGCCTAAGCTCAACGGCTTTGATGTGTTAAACGCATTGCAAAAGCAGGAAGAGACACCTGAGATTGTTGTCATGACTGGTGAATGTGATGACCATCTTACAGAACGACTAAACCGTTACAACGTTCGTCGTATCCTTCATAAACCCTTCTCTCTTGCTGAACTTGGAGAGACCACCAATTTCCTTCAGGCGGCGTTAGCTTAAACTCATGGAGATCTCAACATCACCAAACAACCAACAAACCATACTGGTTGTTGATGACCACCCCAGAAACCGTGATATTTGCGAAGAAATTCTATCCAGCGAATATAAAGTGCTGCTTGCTGCAGACGGCCAACAAGCATTAGACATTGCTTTTAAATCACCTCCTGATGTGATCCTTATGGATTTAATGATGCCTGTCATGGACGGCATGACGGCCATCAAAAGACTCAAATCTGACCCGATAACTGTCGACGTGCCGATCATCGTGATGTCTGCTAAAGGCATGACAGAGGACATCGTTAGCGGCCTGGGCGTAGCCGATGACTATATCGTCAAACCCTTTGAACTCAGTGAGTTACTCGCAAGAGTGCGCTCAATGGCCCGCCTGAAAAGAGCCCTCGACCAGGCACGAGGCATGAATTTTCATCTTGAAGAACTGGTACAGGAACGCACCGAGCAGTTGTTGGCACAGGGAAAACTATCGATCGTCGGTCAATTTGCTGCCGGTATCGTTCACAACCTAAGCGGCGCATTACAGAAAGTAATGGCTAGTCTGGAGCTGGCCCAGATGGACCTTCCTGATCACGACAAATATTTAAAAACCGCATTAGATAGTTCGCTGGAAATGCGCGAAATTATTTCCACCATTCTCGATAAAGGTCGAAACGAACAGCGACTAGATAGAGTCAAACTGTCACTAAATGATGTCATTGCCAGCGCACTTTCTTTCTGGGAGGCAGACCGTGAGTTCAAGCACAATGTTAAAAAACGAATTGAACTGGACCCCAACACCCCGATGTTGGTAGCCGTACATGCCCACTGGTCGCAAAGCATTGATAACCTGATTAAAAATGCAAT
>JAHRWJ010000239.1 GCA_019090185.1 Immundisolibacteraceae bacterium | reverse complement strand
CATAAATTACGCGGCACCCACATAGAGGCAGGTGGCTCAGGTTTACCGATGCCCTACTCCAGCGAAGCAAACATCGGTCTCTCAATGGAAACCATCGACATGGTGGAACGCTGGATATTGCAGGGCGCGGACAACAACTAATATCTCTGGCACCCTAATTGGCAACCGTAATGAAAAACTTTGCGCCAACAAAAAAAGCACAGCCTATTGAATCAACAGGCTGTGCTTCTAAATCGCTCCCCCTAAGGAGCATTTTTATCCCTTTATCAATAGATCCGGCAGGCAGCACCGACTATCGATTAAATCATTGCTGCCAGATTACACTCGCTTAACTAAAGAAGGCAATAGTCCAGGTTCATTTTCGGCACCAACGGCCTCAAACTTACCACCGCCAACCGCTTCCTTCTTTCCCCAGCTACACCCTGTTCGACCATTCCCATCGCCGCTTCGCGGGTTTCTTCGTTTTCGAATACTTCTTCCAGCAATTTAACAATGGCTGCCGGCACCCCATCCCGATGCGGGTCATCACCACAAATATCAACAATGGCCTGAGCCTTTCCCGCTAACACTGGCGACAATCCCATTTCATCAACTGGCTGGTTCATCATTTTGCGCCCGAAACTTCACTTTCATCTCTCTATCATTGTAGCCAAATAGAATACTGACAAAAGCATGAGTAACCAAAGCCAAACCTCAACTGTTTTTTGCCATTGCCGCGGCACGCCGCTGTAACCACCAACCAGCCTGCTCAGGCCATTGTTCAAAACCACGATCTACCCCCAATTGCTGAGCCGCATGTTTAGGCCAGAACGGGTTATAGAGCGCCTCTCTCGCAATCGAAATCAAATCAGCATCACCGGCCTGAAGAATTTCTTCGGCCTGCGCCGCATCGGTGATCAACCCAATAGCCTGGGTCATTACGCCCGCCTCTCGGCGAATTTTCGCCGCAATCGGCACTTGAAACCCCGGACCACGAGGTAAACCTTTGGCCGCCGGTGACGAAGCCGCAGCAATACCGCCGGAAGAGCAGTCAATCACATCCACTCCGCGCTGCTTCAGCGCTCTGGCAAGCAGCACCGAATCATCAAGATCCCAGCCATCTTCAGCCCCATCTACCCCTGATATCCGAAACAACAAAGGCTTCTGCTCTGGCCAACTGGCTCGCACTGCCTCAACCACTTCCAGTACAAAACGCATTCGATTTTCCAAACTACCGCCATACCCATCGCGGCGCTGATTCGACAGGGGTGATAAGAATGTATGCAACAAATATCCATGGGCACCATGAATCTCAATCAAATCAAAACCAACCCGGTCACACCGGGCTGCAGCAGTGGCAAAATCTCTGACCAGTTGTTTGATCTGCTCAACGGTTAAGGCGTGCGGCACCATAAATTCTTCACCACTAGCCAGGGCACTGGGAGCGACAATATCCCAGGGCAACTCGCCCCGCTCCACATCGCTATCATCAAGGGGCCCATTGCCATGCCAGGGGCGCTGCATACTCGCCTTGCGACCCGCATGACCAATCTGAATTCCTGGCACAACGCCGTGACTGCGCATTAACTCTACATAGGGCTGTAATGCCTCAGCGTGAGCATCTGACCAGATACCCAGATCACCGTGGGTGATTCTGCCCTGCTCCTGCACCGCTGAAGCCTCCATAATAATGACACCCGCACCACCAGCTGCGAGACCGGAGATATGTTGATAGTGCCACTGGTTAGGCAGGCCAAGTTCTGCAGAATATTGACACATGGGTGAAATAACGATCCGATTAGCCGCCGATATTTCCCGCAGTTTTATTGGTTTAAACAACAGTATATCTGTCAATTTTTGAGCCATTTCACGCATCCCTCCCACAAGAATAGAATCACACTCTAACTCAACTAATATATTGAGTTCCGATCAATGTAACCGAGTTAGTTAAGAGCACGCCCACAACCTAAACTGTAGCCGAAACCTTATGAGCCTAAATTCAACCAGACCCACCAAAATACACATCAAGACGCCCTTAATTGAATCCTTGGCCATGGGCCAGTTAGTCGAGCCAAATATCTGGTTAAAGCTCGAATCAGTCCAGCCCTGTGGCTCCTTCAAAGCCCGAGGCATTGGCCACGCCTGCCAACATTATGTTGCCCAGGGGGCTAGCCATTTACTGGCATCATCCGCAGGCAATGCGGGGTTAGCCGTGGCCTACGCAGGTCGTAAACTGGGCATACCGGTCACCGTCGTGGTGCCGGAGACAGTCAAACCCTGTGCGATAGAGCTGATGGAACGAGAAGGTGCCAGCGTGGTAATCAAAGGCACCGAATGGGATGGTGCCCATGCCCACGCGCAAACCCTGCTAAAACCAAATTGGGCCTATATCCATCCGTTTGATGATCCGCTGCTGTGGCAGGGCCACGCCTCATTGATCGATGAGCTAGCTGCTGATGGCCTGCAACCGGACGGCATCGTGGTCTCGGTTGGCGGCGGCGGTTTAATGTGTGGTCTGGTGGATGGCATTCGCGATCAGAACTGGCCCGACATCCCATTACTGGCGGTTGAGACCATCGGCGCAGATTCACTTTACTGTGCAGAGCAAACTGGTCAGCCGGTGGCTTTGAAAAAAATATCCAGCATTGCCACATCACTGGGGGCTAAAAAAGTAGCACAACGAAGTTTTGATTTACTCGCTGAATATCCCATTGAAACCCACCGGGTAACCGACCAGCAGGCAGTCGCTGCCTGTCGGCGATTTTTAAATGAGCAACGATTATTGGTAGAACCTGCCTGTGGCGCGGCATTAGCAACCGTCTATGAGCAGGCCGCTTTTTTTAACGGCAAAAAAAATGTCGTCATTGTGGTCTGTGGTGGGGTCGGCGTGTCCGTCGAACAGCTAGCAATCTGGCAAAAACAACTCGCTAGTTAATCCAAACCTAATCCCAAATAAGGGGCGGCTGCTGAAGTTGTTCGGTCTGTTCCTGCAACGTATTGATATGCATTTCCCAAAAACCGGTGCTGCTCACCGCGGGAAAGGCGATAGGAAAGGCCGGGTCTGACCAGCGCTGGGCAATCCAGCCGACATGGTGAATCATCCTCAAGGTTCGCAGCGCCTCAATTAATATTAACTGGCGTGAATCAAATTCCATGAACTGCTCGTAGCCGACCAGCAGATCACCAAGCCTGGCATTCATATACTGGCGATCACCAGATAGAAACATCCACAAATCCTGGATAGCCGGGCCATTTATCGCATCATCAAAATCGACCAGGTGGGGACCCGCATCATTCCAGAGCAGGTTACCCGGATGCAGATCACCGTGCAGGCGAATCAACTGCAAACCCCCAACTTGCGCTAAAACAGCTTCTACCTGCTCCAGCAAATTAGCACTGACCGCCGCATAGCTGTCCCGCAGGTAATCAGGTAACAGAGCGCTCTTTAATACCTGGCTGCGTGCATCACTACCGAGCCACTGTGACGATAGCGACCACCGGTGGTTAAAAGGTTCGGTCGCACCAATCGCATGCAGTCGCCCAATCAACCGACCAATCTGTTCCAGTTGATCCGGATTATCCAGCTCAGGTGCCCGACCGCCCGCACAGGGATAAAGAGCAAAGCAATGTTCGGCGTATCGAAATAGGGTTTCGCCTTTAACATTGGTTAGTGGGGCAATCACCGGGAGTTCGGCTTCGGCTAGCTGAGCACTGAATTGATGCTCTTCAAGGATTTGCTCATCGCTCCAGCGCTGGGGACGATAAAATTTAGCCACTATCCGTAGCGGCTTAATGCCGTTATCGATCAACCCAGGCAAGCCGGTTGACGCCATTTCGTGGTCACTCAGGTCAATCCGGTAGACCCGATTCTCGTAACTATTAAGTGCCAGAAAGGTGCCACTAGAGCGCACACCTACCGACTCAATCGCATCCAGCAGCTGGTCGGGGGCTAAATCTGCAAAACCAGGCGACTGCTCACCTTGAGCAGATGGCCCAGCTCGATCCGCCGGAAAGAAATTACCAATATTATCGTCCATCGGCGAATTGTACGGCCTACTGCGCAGATGTGCGGATATACCACGCCATCAAGATGGCTATTTTCAGTCACTGAACTTGGTCTGGCCTGGCTTAGGCTAACCTGAAACGGCTACAAGCTATTCATCCCCGCTAGACAGGCTGGGATGGTTAAGCGGTCAGTCGTTCCATCGCATCGCGCAAACTTGAAGTTTTTTCAGCCTGATGCCGACTGGCGACAATAATGTCATTGGTTCCAGAAACCGTAGCGCCGACGCTCTCAGTGATCTGCGCCACATTGTCGGAGATGGATTTGCACCCGTGAGCCTGTTCATCGGTTGCAGAAACCACCTGATAATTAATATCACGAATCGTACTGAGTTCCGTTTCAATCTGCTTAAAGGTTTCAACAACCTGCCGCACCTGATCAACCGCTTGATCAGCTTCTTTTTCACTGGCCGAAACCACTTCATTGGCCTGGGCAGCTTCTTTCTGAAAACCATCTAGCATCGTCTCTATTTCACTGGCGGACTCACCAGTACGATGCGCAAGCGAGCGTACCTCATCAGCAACCACCGCAAACCCTCGACCATGTTCACCGGCTCGGGCCGCTTCGATCGCTGCGTTCAGCGCCAATAAATTTGTCTGCTCGGATACATCCTTAATCACTTCTAACACGCTATTAATCTCAGAACTATTGCGGTGCAGTTCGTTGATAATCTGACTGATTCGATTGACCTCAGAAGAAAGGGCTTCAATCGATTTAACCGCCTGCTGCATCCGCCCCATTCCATTAGAAGCAGACTCGAATGCCAAATCTGCTGCATCAGCGGCCCGCTGCACGGTTCGCGCTTCATCGGCAACACTCTCACCGGTCTGCTGCACCGCGACCCCTAGCTGACTGGCCTGCTCAAGCTGAAACTGGATGCCCTGCTCGGTGTTGGTCACTGCACTGGTTATCTGCTCCGCAGCAATCGCCATAGCCACCGCATCCGACCCAATTTCGCTGATGTTTGCAGCGAGCCCATCCAACATCAGGTTAAGCTCTGCAGCAACCTGGCCGGTTTCATCCGAACCGAATTGAGTCGTCCTGAATTGAAGATTGCCCTGCGCCGCGACAGCCTGCATCACCTGCTGGATATCCGCTAACTGAATTTGAATAGCCGATAGAAATCGCCAAAACAACACCACAGCAGATACCACGGCCAACCCCACCATCGCATTACTGGTCCAGTTATCCGCCCACACCTGTGAGATCAATACTGCCATCAACAATAAAGCCACCGGCAGCGACAACTTGTGCGCCAGTTTCGGGCCTGTTAATTTTTTCATGATGCTATGCTCTCCCAATCAACCGTTCAGCGGTTTTTAAAGCTATCGACAACCACGGCATTCAAAATTATTGTTGTAATAAAAATAGCCGGCTCTTCATACGCTGAACTGAGGAAATCAAGCACCTCTCTGTCACCTCCATAGCAACTTGTCGAACCTGCCCGATAACCATTAACAATGGACGTTCGTGTCAGCAACAAACCAAAATGACTCCTTCATTTTAGGTCAAACGAACTAAGCTGCTATCTGTTCACCCACAGCAAGCCTGTTCACCCCACGGTCTGAGTTATTTCTTAACGACCGACCAGCACAAACCTTTAAACATCTCTGTTCAGCCATCATTAAATAGTGACTCTGAATCAATAACGACCCCCCACCGGTTACTGAGCTGCTATTGCACTCAATCAATTCCCACAACAAAAAAGGCCCGGTTCCACCACTCAGTGGAACCGGGCCTATCGCAGATATTTTTTTGTTGATTTTGTTACAGCGGATGCACTTTCACCATTAACTGACGATAGCCATGGATCATGTTTGATCGAGTCCGTAGTGGCTCTTCCATCACCTCTATTTTATGAAACCGTTTGCTGATCTCTTCCCAGACAATCCGCAGCTGCATTTCAGCTAGCCGGTTGCCCATGCAGCGATGCACCCCAAAGCCAAACGACAGGTGATGGCGAGCATTCTCCCGGTCGATCACCAACTCATTCGGGTTCGAGATCACCTCGTCGTCACGATTGCCTGAAATAAACCACATAACCACCTTGTCACCTTTTCGGATGGTCTTACCACCCAGCTCGGTATCCTCGGTAACCCGGCGGGTCATGCTGGAAACCGGGGTCTGCCAGCGGATAATTTCGGAGATCATGTTCGGAATCAGACTCGGGTCATCACGCAACTTTTGATACTGGTCGGGAAATTGGTTCAGCGCCAGCACACCACCTGATATGGAATTCCGAGTGGTATCGTTACCGCCGACCAACAACAGAATTAAATTACCAAGAAACTCGATTGGGTTATCCACCAGATCCTTGGTTGACTCGGCGTGAGCCAGCATCGAGATAATGTCATTGGTTGGTGGTGCGTTGACTTTTTTGTTCCAGAGATCAGCGAAATAAGCCATGCACTTACCCAGCTCTTGCGCCCGATCGGTATCTGAAATCATGTTATTACCGGTGATCTCTGGCGACCCGGCAGCCACGTCTGACCAATAAGTCAGCTTAAGTCGATCCTCGAAAGGCACATCGAACAGGGTAGCCAACATCTGTGCGGTCAAATCCACCGAGACCCGTGGCACCCAATCGAATACTTCGCCAATCGGTAAATCATTCAGAATTGCGCCGGCCCAACCGCGAATTTTCTCTTCGTATTTCGCCAGGTTCATCGGTGCTACCGAACCTTGTACTGCGGCCCGCTGGTGGTCGTGTTTGGGCGGGTCCATCTGAATGAACGACTGAAATGGCACCTCTTCGGAAGGCTCACTGATGGTAATCGTGGGCTCTGAAGAAAAAATTTTGTGATGCTTGTCGACGTAGGCGATGTCCTGGAATTTGGTCACCGAACAATAGGGACCAAAATCGCTCACGGCACAGTAATGCACCGGAGCTTCTTTGCGCAAACGCTCCAAATAGGCCCAATGTTCGCCATGCTCAAACAACTCTGCCTGACTGACATCAATCCGATCGAGTGGAACTTCGTTGGGATTGAGCCCCAACAACCTTAACGGTGCTCTAACCTGATCATCCATCTCCGACACTCCCATGAATTTATGATCAAAATCCCCCTACGAATCAGGCCCCAATTAAGGAACCTCTGAAAAACGCTGAATTCGTATCTGCTTGCTCAGAACATCCCGCTTTTTCGTCGCCTCATGGCGTCTACTGTTGGTGCAAAACTAGGCAATAGCCCCACTAATACCTGCATTTTGCGCCTCAAATTTAAAAAATTCTGAGACACCACCTGCTCCATCCGGAGTTTTTCAGAGCCCCCTTAATTATCGGTACAAACCAAACACACGTTAAGGCCTAACCAAAAAAACAACAATGTCAATTCGAAAAGTTGTTGGACTCACCGTTCAGTCCTGTCAGGTTATAGACGATCCAGGCTTGAGCAGATCTAACCACCCTCATGAGAAATGCCGATCCGACCGCCGTCGACCCATGACTTTCATCTGCGCCGCAGCGTGTTTGATACCAAAGACAACACAAACCAATAACAGCTGAAAACCGTGACTAAACTCATCCTGAGTGATGGTTTACACCGTGTTGCGACCGACTGCCGCACCGGCCTTGTTAAACAAAATATCGAGTTTGCCAAAATGGTCAACCGCGCTATCCATCACCTGCTTAATCTGCTGCTCGTCCACCACGTCGGCTTCAACAGAGAAGCATTTTTCACCAAGCTACTCAGCAATGGCGCTGCCCTTGCCTGCCGAACGCTTGGCAATCACTACTGGCATCCCTGGGCCACAAATAACTCGGCGGTTGACTTACTAATGCCACTGGTACCACCGGTAATCACCGCCACTTTGCCGTTTAACCGCTGGGGCACCATTTAGTTCCTCAGCAACTTAAACCCATCACTACTAATCAAAATCAGCTGCGCTGTGACGCTCTGGCATCTGCTGCTCTTCGGGCCCCCATGAGGTGTTTACCCGACGACCTCGCTGCACCGCTGGCCGTGACTGAATTTCCGTGGCCCAGCGCACCACATGGGTGTAGCTTGCAACATCAAGAAACTCAGCCGCCT
>JAHRWJ010000238.1 GCA_019090185.1 Immundisolibacteraceae bacterium | reverse complement strand
TTAACACCAGCAATACAGACATTCTGATTACCGGTTAACCGGAACTCACCATCGAGCACCTGGGCGATTTCTCGCAGGCCAGTCATCAGCGGATAGTCATCAAAATCTTTGACCCGACCGCTTTCAACAAACAGGGTGTAGTAGCCCAAACCTTCGCGGTCTTCAACCCAACCAAACTGGTCACCGCTGGTGTCAAACTGATAACTACGTTGAGCCGGCATTTTCCAGCCCAGGCGATCATTCAACTCCTGCTGAAACCACGCCAAACCGTGGCGATCGATGGTGTACTTAAGCCGGGCGTTCTTGCGGTTATAACGGTTACCGTGGTCACGCTGAATGCAGAGAATCTGCTCACAGGTCTGGACCACCTGTTCTGGCAACACAAACCCAATCACGCTGCCCAGCCGGGCATAAGTGCCATCATCACCATGGGTGCGGCCTAAACCGCCACCAATGGCAACATTAAAACCGCTGAGCTGACCACCCTTAATCACCGCGATCAGGCCGATGTCCTGTGAGAAAACATCAACATCATTGCGCGGCGGAATCGCGATGCCAATTTTGAATTTACGCGGCAGGTAGGTTTCGCCATACATAGGCTCGCTATCCTGATGACCGGCTACCTGGGTTTTACCCAGCCAAATCTCATGATAAGCGGTGGTTTTAGGCAGCAGGTCGTCGCTGATTTTCTGTCCCCAGCGATAACACTGGGCATGAATATCCGAGTGCTCCGGTAAAACGTTCACCATCACATTACGATTGACGTCGCCACAGGCGGCGATGGTATCCAGCAGGGACTGGTTGATCTGATAAATGGTGTCGCGCAGATTTCGCTTGAGCACACCGTGAAACTGAAAAGTCTGCCGGGTGGTCATCCGCAGCGCGCCATTGGCGTGGCTATGGGCGAGTCGGTCCAGGTCCAGCCACTGTTTTGGCGTGCAGACGCCTGCCGCCATACGCACCCGAATCAAAAACGAATAGAGGGGTTCCAACTTCTGCTTCAACCGCTCCTGACGCAGATCACGGTCATCCTGCACGTAGCAGCCGTGAAACTTGATCAGCTGGGTATCACCTTCGGCAATGTTGCCGGTCACCGGATCGTGGAGGCTCTCCACCAGGGTGCCGCGCAGAAAATTACTGCCGGCCTTGAGCGGCTCGTTAACCGCCAGGGTCTGTTCTTCACTCATCAGTACACATCTCTTTGATAACGTCGTTCGCGCTGCATTAAGCTGACATAGTCAGCAGCACTCTCGGCGGATAACCCGCCCTCTTTCTGAATAATATTTAACAGCGCATCGTGAACATCACTGGCCATGCGACCCGCGTCACCACACACATAAACCGCAGCGCCCTCCTCCAGCCAGCGATAAAACTCCTGACTCTGCTCCAGCATGCGCTGCTGCACATAAATACGCTCGGACTGATCACGAGAAAAAGCCAGGTCAATCTTGGTTAACAGACCACTGGCCAGGTGGGCCTGCCATTCGCGCTGGTAGAGAAAATCGGTAGTGAAATTGCGGTCACCAAAAAACAACCAGTTTTTGCCCTCAGCGCTCTCGGCTTCGCGCTGGTCTAGAAAAGCCCTAAACGGCGCAACGCCAGTACCGGGACCGATCATGATAATCGGGCGATCCGGCTCTTCAGGCAGCCTGAACAGTGGATTCTCGTGACGATATATAGCAACCTGATCGCCCTCTTTAACTGTCTCGGCGATCCAGCCGGTCGTAACCCCCTGACGATCCCGCGCTCGGGCACTGTATTCGACCGTTGCCAGCGTTAAATGCACCTCGTCGCTGCTGGCCGCTAGCGAACTGGCAATCGAATAGAGTCGTGGCTGCTGTGGCCGTAGCAGGGAGACCAACTGCTCAGCGGTTAACGAAGGCACCGGCTGCTCAACCAACAGATCCAGCAGGTCCCGACCATAGAGCCATTCGCTGAGCTGGTCAGCCTGATCGCTTGCAAGTAAGCCGGCAATCTGCAAGCTATCGCTTAATTCACCAAACCGTTGCAGCACGGGTCGAGACAGCGGAGCGATCTCGAAATCATTAACCAGCGCATCAACCAATGCCACTGATTGTCCCTGTGGGTTTTCTACCCGGGCCTGAGGGTCAAGCTGCTGCTGGGCGACAATGGCCTCAACAAGCTCAAGCGGATTCGGCGCCAATATGCCAATCGAATCACCGGGCAGGTACGCCATGCCAGAATCTTCCAGCGACAACTCCAGGTGACGAGTCTGTTTACTCGAACCACGGCCAGTGATGAGCTGATTGGCCAGTACTTGCGCCAGCCAGGGCTCTGTCCGGCTGTAGTCATTACCCGCTGCCTGTGCTGCATAACTAATAGGGCCATCGGCGGCCGGTTCGCTGCTACCAACCTGCTGCTTGACCGCATCTACGACCGTTTCGATCCAGCTTTTAGAATCCGCATCATAATCAAGATCACAATCCTGACGCGGAGCCAGTTCGGTAGCGCCCAACTCGGCAAGCCGAGCATCAAAATCTCGACCAACCTGACAATAGTGGGCATAACTACTGTCACCCAGCGCGAGCACCGAGTAGCTCAGAGTCTTTAAATTTTTAGCCTTGTCGCTATTCAGGTATTCAGCAAACTCCATCGCCGTATCAGGCACGTCGCCTTCACCGTGGGTACTGGCAACCAGCAACACCACTGCAGCTTTTTTAAGCTGGGCTTTACGGTAATCAAGGGCGTTAAAAATTTCCGCTACCACACCGGCCTGCGCCAACTGCTGCTGGAGTTTTTTGCCAATGCCAACCCCATTACCGGTTTGCGAGGCATAGAGGATAACCACCGGGTCGGCGCTGCTAGCAGG
>JAHRWJ010000003.1 GCA_019090185.1 Immundisolibacteraceae bacterium | reverse complement strand
GGTGGGCGAGTTGGGACGCCGATAAGGTGGTCAGCGGCAAGCTCGATTCGGCCTTGAATCGGAGTCGCTGTATTGTACAGGGAAGCGTCGAGCAGGTTAGCCTGCAAAATTCTAAATTGGTCCGCTTTACGTTACTTGCAAACGATATTGAGTGTGCTGTAGCTGATGGCAAAGTCCGTCCTAAAAGCCGGTTGTTACGCCTAACCTGGTATCTACCCAGAGCGGACATCAGACCGGGTCAGCAGTGGCGTTTTATTGCGCGACTCAAACGCCCCCACGGCTTTGCCAATCCGGGACTGTTTGATTATTCCCGCTGGTTGGCACTGCAAGGCATCGGTGCGACCGGCTATCTGGTGAGTTCACCTCCGCCGATACAAATAGGGGGCAAGGATAGATCGTTAGCTGGATTTCGCGATCGGCTATTGGAGCAGCTGAACCAGCTCCTGTCCGGTCATGATCAGAGCCCAATTATCGCAGCGTTGGCGCTGGGAGAGCGCCGTCAAATTAGCGATCAGCAGTGGCAACTGATCAGAGCGAGCGGCACCAGCCATTTGTTGGCAATTTCCGGGTTACATATTGGCCTGGTGGGGGCTTTCTGTTGGTGGCTTGGTAGTGCTGTCTGGCGGCTTCAGGGGCGCTGGTTGTTGCTGATGCCGGCACCGATGATGGGTGCGATCTTGGGCTGGGCAGGCGCATTGGGCTATGCACTCCTGTCAGGTTTTGCGGTACCCGCACAGCGTTCGCTTATTATGTTCACCGTGGTCGCGGTTAGCGTGTTGCTGCGTCGAGAAATTGTCAGCCGCCGTAGTTATCTGCTGGCGTTGGTGTTGGTATTGGCCTGGCATCCTATGGCGGTGTTGCAGCCCGGTTTCTGGTTATCGTTTGGAGCCCTGTTGCTGATCTGGTGGGCACTGCTAGGTCGGTTTAGGGCTGGTTCGGGTCAAGCTGGGTTAATTAGTGATGATGAAACCGGTGTTAGCAGAGCGTTGATGCGCAGTAGCCTGGTGAAAATAAAAACAGCAGTAACCGGCGTTGGCCGACTCGCTCAGATCCAGTTTGTGCTCTGGCTCGGTTTGTTACCGCTCGGATTACTGTTCTTTGATCAGGTTTCCTGGGTGGCACTACCGGCAAATTTAGTCGCCATTCCGGTGGTTACGCTGCTGGTGTTGCCGTTGGCGCTGTTGGGGACTTTATTAATGAGTGTCTCGCAGAGCGTCGCTGGAACATTGCTCTGGTTGGCGGCCCAGGTGATGGATGGGCTCTGGCAATGGCTTCAATGGTTGGTGGTTAAAGGTCGGCTGTTTGAGCCACTATTCGTGCAGATGCCAGCAGTGGAATCGGTAATAGTGGTGATCATTGCGGTGGTCGGCGGTTTTTGGCTAACCGCGCCGCGGGGCTTTCCGGCGCGTTGGCTCGGGGTTGGCTGTTTTCTGCCGTTAATGGTGACGACTCATAGCCTGACTGAATTCACCGGGATCACCGACGCCATGGAAGAGCCTGGCCAATTCAAGGCTCAGGTTGTTGATGTCGGCCAGGGGCTTGCGGTTATTGTCACCACTGAGCACCACACATTGGTCTACGACACCGGTGCGCGGTTTAGTGAACGTTTTGATAGTGGTGTTGACCTGATTAAGCCGCTGATCAGACGGCTGGGGCGCAACCAGATTGATCAACTGGTTATCTCTCACGGAGATAGTGATCATTCCGGAGGCCTTGTTGGGTTGCTGGGTGTTGTCGGCGTTAAACAGCTCTGCAGCGGAACGGCTGAACAGCTGTTAGTTGGCGTTGATGTTGACGCCAACTGGCCAAAACCAACCATCTGCCGCAGTGGCCGGGAATGGATTTGGGATGGGGTTTTGTTTGAGTTTATTCACCAACCTGGCGACCAGAGCGACACCGACAATGATCGCTCGGCGGTATTACGAATTGGTGGCGATCAGGGACTGTTGCTGACCGGCGATATAAGCAGCATCGCAGAGCAGCGACTGGCGCGGTTTTTAAAGCAGAATGACCGGATTGAAAAGCTTGCAGCGCAGGTTGTATTGGTTCCCCATCATGGTAGTCGACACTCATCGAGCGCCTCGTTTCTGAGTTTGATTCGGCCCGTGCTTGCGGTAGCCTCTAGTGGCTATGCCAACCGCTTTAACCACCCCCATCCGTTAACGGTCGGGCGATACAAAACCGCAGAGATAGAGTTCATAAACACCGCAGAGCAGGGGGCGGTGACGATGCATTTTGACGCTACCGGTCTGATGGGCTGGCAGGGTTTTAGATCTGCGTCGGAGCGTTATTGGTATTGAGATGTAGAGCGGTTTATGGCCGCGCTATGATAGACTTTGGCGGCATCAGGACATCCAGTTTAGGGTGACCGCATACTGATATGACAGTGGTGCGAATTGGTTGTTACAGCGGTTTTCAAATCATCAGAAAATAATCAGAATAATTCATTAACTTTGTGGGTTTGCTTTGATCGAATTGGTTAAATCGGGTGGCTGGTTAATGGCGCCAATACTGCTCTGTTCGGTGGTT
>JAHRWJ010000237.1 GCA_019090185.1 Immundisolibacteraceae bacterium | reverse complement strand
GTGCTCAAGGCCAGCCTTGGTCAGATCATCTATTTTGAAGACCGCGAGGTTCAACGAAGCAGGTTCGCGGTAGCTGATAACGATAGCAATTCAGAGTACGTGGCCGAACTGGACGCCCGTCTGAGCCGAAATTTAACCACCCGCGCCAGTTGGCAGTGGGATCCGGATCTAGAGTCATCGACGAAGACCTCGGTGGGTTTTTATTACCATCGCGACCCACGTCGAATCATTAACCTGGCGTATCGTTCACGCATCGACAACCTGGAACAGACCGACTTCTCAGTGGCCTGGCCGATCTCAAAAAACTGGAGTTTTATTGGCCGTTCCAACTACTCACTACGTGAAGATAAATCCCTGGATAGTTTCGCCGGATTCGAATACGACAGCTGTTGCTGGGCGGTGCGGGTGGTTTCACGGCATTACGTCAAAGATATTGAAGAAGACATGAATCATGCGCTCATGGTGCAATTTGAGTTCAAGGGACTAACCAGTATTGGTGAGCCGATTAAAGACCTGCTTGCCGATGGCATCCTGGGATATACCCTGGAAGAAAATTTTTAATCACCGCAGCGGCTCTAGCACCTAAACTGAACCCTGTAGATACAACACGAAATAGTTTTTAGACAGACCCTCTTGCAGGCTGGATAGTTCCACAAGCCCCATTCGATTTCTGTTTAATAAAGCATTAAAAGTTAGCCACTAAAACCACCACTTCAACCCCCCGGTTGTCAGAGATTCACATGCCCACTAGCCATTATTATCGTTCACCAATTGTTACCGCTCTGATCACCACACTACTAATATTCGCTTCATCTTTTGCAGGCAACATTAATGCTGCTGACGGCATTGTCGCGGTCGTTAATGACAACGTCATTCTACAGAGCGAGCTGGAAGGCCAGATCGAACAAATAGTGGCTGAAATGGGTTCTCGTGGCGCGACACCACCCCCACGGGAAGTACTCATTCCCCAGCTGCTTAATCGCCAGATCGTGCAGATGATCCAGTTGCAGATCGCTGACCGCACCGGCATAGAAGTGAGCGACGACGCACTGAACCTCACCTTGCAAAACATTGCCGAACGCAATGACATGACCCTTCAGGGGTTAAAAGATGCGGTCATCAGGGATGGCTTGTCGTTTCGCACCTTTCGCGAAGATATCCGCACCGAAATGGTGATCACCAATCTGCGTCAACGTGACGTCATCAACCGCATTTCGGTTACTCCACGGGAAATAGACACTTTTCTTGCACGCCAGGAAACCCTCGGTGACGGTGGTCGCGAATATCACCTACGCCATATCATGCTCATCCTGCCTGAAGGTGCCACTGCCGAACAGACTCGAACCGCCGAGCAGCGTGGCACAACACTGATTACAGAGCTTAATAACGGCGCAGATTTTGCCCAATTGGCGATCAACCATTCTGATGGCCAGAACGCCCTGCAGGGCGGCGACCTGGGTCCGCGTCAACTCGGCTCCCTACCAGACCTGTTTGCGGATGCGGCCAGCAAACTTAAACCTGGACAACATTCCGCACTGTTGCCCAGTAGTACCGGACTGCACATCCTTTACCTGGAAAGTATCGAAGCCGGTGAACGTCATATGCTTGCTCAGAAAAAGGCTCGGCACATATTAATCCAAACCGACGAATCGGTCTCACCGGACCAGGCCCGGCAAAAATTAATCAGTCTGCGTGACCGCATCGCCGTCGGCGAAGACTTTGCCGAGTTGGCTCGAGCCCACTCAGATGATCCGGGCTCTGCGATTCAGGGCGGCGTTCTTGGCTGGGTGAGTGCCGGACAGATGGTGGAGCGTTTTGAAATGGTGATGAATTCCCTGGAGGTCAACACGGTCAGTGAGCCAGTACGCACCCAATACGGCTGGCATTTAATCGAAGTACTGGAAACACGTGAAATCGATAACACCGAAGAGCAGCTCCGACGTCAGGCAGCTTCGCAGATCCGCGCTAAAAAGGCCGACCAGGAAATCGAGGCGTGGTTACAGCGCATGCGCGATGAAGCCTTTATCGAGATTCGCATTTAAAAGGATCGGTTTATTCCAGCAGGCTTGGTAGGTACTCTCCATGGCTGACAGACCAGCAATGTCGGCCACTTCAAAAAAGTGGCCACGGATTCTAATAACCCCAGGTGAACCTGCCGGGGTCGGCCCCGAGCTGCTGATATCCCTGGCAATACAACCATTTCCCGCAGAGCTAGTGGTTGTTGGCGACCCACAACAAATACAGATAGCCGCTCAACGGCTTGGAGTGACCCTGCAGCTCGAAGCGGTAGAACTCAACCTTGGCCCTCAGCAACACCGCCCAGGCCGGTTAAAGTTTCTATCGACTCCTCTTGCCGTGCCAGAGGTAGCAGCAGGTCAACCTCACATCGATAACGCTGCCGGGGTGATTAATGCACTCACGACTGCAACTAATATTTGCCAACAAGGCCAGGCCGACGCGTTGGTCACCGGTCCTGTCGACAAAGCCCTGATAAACCGTGCCGGCATGGCTTTCAGCGGCCATACCGAACTACTGGCGCAATTAACCAATACGGATCAAGTGGTGATGTTATTGGCCAGTGAATCGCTCAAGGTGGCCCTGTTAACCACTCACCTGCCGCTCAAAGAGGTTGCTGCTGCGGTCACCCCGGCAAAGCTGATTCGTACTCTGGAGATTATCCATGGTGATCTACAGCGCCTTT
>JAHRWJ010000028.1 GCA_019090185.1 Immundisolibacteraceae bacterium | reverse complement strand
TCATAACTATAGGTGGTGGTGGTGGCGATTGTCTTTTGCAAAAAAGAATCGGTTGAGCTGGTCTGCGTGGGTGACGTGGGGTTACCAGGCGTGCCGGTAATATTGCGGATGTCTTCATCGCGATCGGTGGTGACTTCCTGGTCATAGGTCAGCGCGAAGGCCAATCGGTTTTTTTTATAATGGATGTCCGTGGAGATAAAATCACCATAGTAGTGATCTTCAAAATTTAGATTTAGTTCCAGTTCACCCCTGGGCAACCAACGTAAGCCAATACTAAAGAAATTCCCGTTTTCTTTGTCTGTTGTAAATCCATCATCCGTTTGGTTTGCTTCGTAGCCAATTTCTGACGTAGTCGATAACAGCCCTGTTATGGGCAAGGATAAAAATGTTGTCGCCCTGCTAACATCACGTTGTTGACCGTTGTCGTAATCGGTATAACGCTGGAGAATCGAAACGCGCCAATTTAGCGGGCTCTTATTTCGAAGCGGGAATAAATTCACACTATAGTTAATTGAGTCGCTATCTATCTGATCGCTTGAGAAATAATAGCCATTGGATATTTCGGCACCCAGGTTTCGCGTGATTTGGGTGGTCCAGACCGGTTCAATGCCCAATAGAGCTCGGTCTGTAGTGTTATCAGACCCGGTGAGGTTGCTACTACCCGTAGGGCTGTCAAACGAGATAACCTGTTGGTCGTAAGTTGCCACTGAACGAACACGGAAAGTGTTGGGGATGAGGTTGAAAGTAGCGTCTGAATTTAGCTGATGAAACGATTTATCAAATTCAGAATTAGAATGGTAGAAAAGGTTTTGAAGCCTGTAGTCGACATTGGCATTGATTCGGGGAGAACCAATTTTGAGGGAAAACTCCGGGTTAACCTGAGTCACTAAGTCGTTTTGCTCAGCGCTGCTGTCCAGGTTGAGGTTGTTGATATATGCGTTATCAAAGCCAACCTGGGGGGTTAGTTCCCATGAGCTGCTTTGTGCCTGCTGGGAGGGCACTAGCAGTAGTAAAGCTAGGATGTGTGAGGGTTGTCTCATAAAATAGCGGCCAAAAAATTATTCGTAGCTGCCGTAAAGATTTTCAGAGGAAGATGCCAGGTTGGTTTTGTTGAGAATGAACCCTGCAAAACGGTCCTTTTCAAGGTATTGGGAAGCTTCTTCGACGATTGAGATAGATGTTTTTTCAGCCTCGACAACCATCACGACCTGATCAGCCATATATGCTAAAGCCTTGGCTATTGCTGATAGCATTAAAGGTGGCGTGTCTAGAATGACAACTCGGTCTGGGTATCGGGCAGAAATTTCAGCCAAAAACAGTTTCATTTTTTCGCTGGTGATGGCTTCTGCATTAGCGAGCGCACTGTCTCCTGCAGGAATTATTTTTAATTTAGCTATGTCAGTAGAGTAGATGATGTCACTAATGTCGATATCAGGGGATGAAAGGTAGTCAGTAAGTCCGGGATCAGCAGAAATTCCCAGTAAAGACGAAACCGAATTTTTCTTAGCGTCTATATCGATTAGTAGTGCCGTGTGGTCAAGTTCCATTGCAATAGAAACGGCTAAATTAACCGACGAGTATGATTTTCCCTCCCCCTCCAAGCTGCTGGTGATCATAATTAAATTATGACGCGAATCGCCGGTTCTAGAGTTTATTTTTCTGAGAAGGGGGTGTTTGATTTTTCTGTATTGCTCTGCAATTCTGGTATTCCCCATGTCGGGTAACAATAACCCAAGGGTTCGCATCCGTTCCTTGTTCAGAACTAACGCGGTTGAGTCATCTTCTTTAGCAGGTGGACGGTTGTTTAAGGGTGAATCAATAACTGCCTTATCATTGCTTAAGGGCTCAATGGGCGTTATCAAGGCTGGCGGAGGCTCCATCAGGGCGCCGATTTTAGATATTAATTTGTCACTGGCTTTTTCTATAGTAGACATTCAAATTAACCTAGTGGGAGGCCAACTATATTAATCTGATAATAGATTAATATTAAGAATATAGCCGTAATGAGTAGTAGAGCTGCGGCCAACCCAAAAATATCCCTTTTTTTAGACAGGAGCTGATCAGAATTCCAAGTCATTGAAACCTCTCCAAGTACCGGAGCAGAGAAGATGTCGACTAATTTGTTTTTGGAATAGATAGCACCTTTAATCTCAGCCATCAGCATGGCAAGCCCAATACCTGCCATCGCACCAATGGCTAATACGGCGGTCAGGAAAATAGGTCGATTGGGGCCGATCGGGGTTAATGGGATTTTCGGTGGTTCTATTACACGGAATTGAACCGTGTCTCCACTGCGCTCAGCATCTTCCGATATCAGTGCAGATTCTTTACGCTGTACCAGCTCCTGGTATGTTTTCGAAATAATATTGTAATCTCGGATGAGAGCAGTGTACTCAGCCTCTATCTGTGGAATGATTTCAACCTTGGACTGCAACTGGTCAACTCGTGCCTGGTACTCTTCAACGCGGGCTGTTAAAACGGCCAATTCAGCTCTCGTCTGGCCAAGCAGTATGGATGTCTCCTGGTAGACAGGGTTTTCGATCATGACGCCTTCGGAGTTGGTTTTTGTGGACGCATTTTCCTCGGCTTGAGTATTAAGTCCTTTGATAGAGGCCAGGATAGAGGCCACATCGGGATGGTCGTCGGTGAAGTGAACCCTTAATTCTGCCAGTTGGAGTTCCAATGCGGATATTCTGGTGCTCAAAGAACGGTCTGTTTGGGCTGCGGTCGCCGCTGAGATTTCTTTATTAACGCCTTTTAGCTGTTCCTGGAGTTGTTGAGCTTTGAATTCAAGTTCTCGGCGGCCGAGCCGTGCCTCGTCTAGCTGGGTGTTTGCCAAGGCGACTCGGTTGTAAAAGGTTGATGTTTCGTCAGGCAATAACCCGGCATATTTGATGTTAAATTGTTTAACTGCTTCGTCTGAACTTTCAAGTCTGCCTTTGTAGTCGCTTATCTGTCGAGACATGAATTTCGAGGCACTGGATGAGCCCTGTCTTGCAATACCAAGTGTGCTTTCCAAGAATACGTCGAGGAGGGCGTCTACAACCTTGTATGCTGTCTCGGGGCTTTCGTGGCTGTAGGCTATGCGATAGAGGTTGGTATCCGGGCGTCGTTTGTCAGCATGCCCGCTGATGGTGATACCGTTAACCAGGGAGGTTACTAATCGTTCCATTTGCTTGTCGTTGGTCACGGTGAGATCGAGGTCAGTCTGCAGAATAACTTTTTCAATGTTTGGGCGACTCAGTAGCGTGCGGCGCATCATAATAGCGGCCTGCTCTTTTACGGTGTCGTCAACGGCCAATCCCTTTAGCAGGGGTCTAAGCATGGATTGCGTGTCGACATAGACTGTCGATTTAACCTGGTATTTATCGGGTAAAATAGAGACCACGGTCCAACCGATCAGCAGAATGGTTGACATGATTGCGATGGCACTCCATCGAAAATGCATCACTTTCCATAGGACGACCTTGATCTGGAGTAATAGGTCATCCATGAATGAATAGCTCCGGTTGGTGGTGGGCTTTGTCGATAGGGTAGATCGGCTTTATGGCCATTAAAACCACGCTAATGGGATCAGTAGGACGTCTCCTGGAGCTAGTTTTTGGTTGGTAGCGAAATCACCGTCTATCAAAATATCGTCCAGGAAAACTGGGATTTTTGTGGCGTCGTTGCGGATAATCATTGCTTTGTTACCAGCTGCAAATTCGGTTAAGCCACCGACTCTGATAATGATATCCAGTACGGTCATGCCTTCTCGGTAAG
>JAHRWJ010000236.1 GCA_019090185.1 Immundisolibacteraceae bacterium | reverse complement strand
TTGCCAGCGCGATAGAGGAAAATAGCAGCCAGCGCAATCATGCCAGTCATCAACAAGATGAAGACAGCTGCTTGCCCGCGTTGACGGCCTGGTGGGGAAGTAGGGGTCATGTTTGGGTTAATCCAATAAAAACGCCGGCAGAAGCCGGCGTTTTTATTGGATTACTGACTACTACTGATCAAGCTGGTTGTTGTAGTTGCCCAGGTCTCGGGACGTGCTTGCGTCATTCAGGCCAGCGGCGGCGCTACCCTGAGAGGCGGCAATACCGGTGTTGGCCTGGCCGGAAAGGTCTTCTGCCATGCCGCCCATCTGCTCGCGCAGGGTCTGGCCGAACATGGAGTAGATGCCGATTGCTGCAACCGCAATCAATGCGACAATGATGATGTACTCGGTCATGCCCTGGCCGAGTTGTTTTAATTTTGATGCCATTAACGTAGATGGTTGTTGATTCATTTTGAGTGCCTCGTGTGCAGGGTAATATTGAAATAATTCTGTGGGTTAGACAGGGTTAACCGAAGATTGTCCGCCGAAAATCGTAAAAAGCCAAGCTTTAGGGGTCAAGGTTGGATTTTATTTGTTTAAGTAGCCGCATTAACTCACTGTAAAAATATTGTTTATAGGAATTCGGTAATCAATTTTGGATGTTAGAAAAGCAGAATTATTAGTCTGGTTGCACTCCCAATTCGGCGAGCATGATTGGCAGCTTCAGCCGGCATCGGCAGACGCCAGTTTTAGGCGTTATTTTCGGCTCCAGGTGGATACGTCTTTGAGGCGTCATCCCGGGTTAAGCGGTTGTTCAACGCTGATTGTGATGGATGCGCCGCCGGCGTTAGAGCCTTGTGCCGCTTTTATCGCTATCGGCGATCAACTAGGGTCCGCTGGGTTGCATGTACCGGTCATCCTGGGGCGGGATCTGGAGCAGGGGTTCCTGCTGCTTGAGGATCTTGGCCAGCAGGATTATCTCGCTGGATTGAACGGTGGCAGCGTGGATCGGCTATATGGCGATGCGCTGGCGGCACTGTTGAAAATGCAGCCCTTGCCGACCGCTGGTTTGCCAGCGTTTGATCGGCCGATGATCAGTCGGGAGCTGGATTTGTTTCGGGACTGGTACCTGCAGAGACATCTGCGGCTTGATCCTGCCGATGCCGACTTCTGCCTGACGCCATTGACAACAGCGTTGGTTGATAACGCCCTGCAGCAGCCTCAGGTCTGGGTGCATCGGGATTATCACAGTCGAAATCTAATGGTTTGTGATCAGGCCAACCCCGGCATCATCGATTTTCAAGATGCGGTGCGCGGGCCGGTTACCTATGACCTGGTATCGCTGTTAAAAGATTGTTACATCCGGTGGCCACGTCAGCAGGTGGTTGATTGGCTGGCTGGATATTTTGATCGGCTCAAAGCGGAGGCGTTTTTAGCTGAGCCGTTGCCCGAATTTGAACAGTTTTTATGTTGGTTTGATCTGATGGGCGTGCAGCGACACATGAAGGCGATCGGTATCTTTGCCCGTCTTAATTATCGTGATGACAAACCCGGTTATCTGGCGGATATACCCCGCTGTTTGCAATACCTGGCTGAGGCTGTAGAGCGTCAACCGACGCTGGCCGCACTTGGCGAACTAATCGACTGGATCAAGCAGCAGGAATTAACGTCTTGAAAGCGATGATATTGGCGGCCGGTCGTGGTCAGCGCATGGGTGAGCTAACCGATCACCTGCCTAAACCGCTGCTGGCGGTGGGCGGGGTACCGATTATCGAACGGATGATCAACCAGTTGGCCGCTGCGGGTATTGTTGAGCTGGTGATTAATATCGCCTGGCAGGGGCAGAAGTTACGTGATTATCTCGGTGATGGTTCTGACCTTGGGGTGGAGATTAGCTGGAGTGACGAGGGGCCATTGCCACTGGGTACCGCCGAAGGGGTTCGGCGCGCATTACCGCTGATTGGGGACGACCTGTTTCTACTGGTCAACGGCGATTTGATGGGTGAAATTGGTTTCGGTGAACTGGTTTGCCAGCAGCCCGACCATGCTCACCTGGTGCTGGTGAATAATCCGGGTCATCACCCAGGCGGAGATTTTTGTTTGGTGGATGGCTCGTTAGCTATTCTGGGAACTACGGAGGAGGCGCTGACTTACATGGGTTGCGGTATTTATCGGCCGAGCCTGTTTTTGCAAAGCAATCAGGCAGAATTAGGCCCCCTGCTCAAACTATCCATTAAGCAGGGGCTGACCATTAACGGGCAAAAATTAACCGGCTGGTGGCTTGATGTAGGTACACCAGAGCGATTACGGCTCGCCGAGCAGTTACTGCTGAAGCCGCCTGAACAGTCTTAAATTGCAGCCGTTATTGCGGCAGCGGGGTTAGGGTGATTTCAACCCGGCGATTCTGGGCACGGCCTTCGGCACTATTGTTATCGGCAATAGGCTGGTTTTTACCGCTGCCGCGAATCACAAATCGTTGGGCTGAGAGTTGCCGAGACATCAGGTACTGCGCCACCGAGCTGGCGCGCTGCTCGGAGAGTATTTGGTTGAACTGGTCGCCGCCGGTGCTATCGGTGTGGCCGTTGACGTTGACCAGGGTTTTATCAAACTCTTTTAGTACCAGAACCACAGAATCGAGTACCGAGTAGAAACTGGCATTGATGTTGGCGCTGGCGCTGGAGAAGGTGATGTTGCCCGGCATATTAAGAATGATGTTGTCACCGTAGCGGGTCACGCTGACACCGCTGCCCTGGAGCTGCTGGCGTAATTTGGCTTCCTGCACATCCATGTAATAGCCGATGCCACCACCGGTTGCGCCACCGACCACAGCGCCAATCAATGCTTTATCGCGACGATCGTGGGCGCTGTCACCGGCGATCATGCCGGCCAAAATACCCGTTGCTGCACCGACCAACGCACCCTTGGTAGCTTTACTGGTTTGTTGTTCCTGGG
>JAHRWJ010000235.1 GCA_019090185.1 Immundisolibacteraceae bacterium | reverse complement strand
TGGCTAAGTTCGGCCTTGATTTGTTTGTAGGCGGTTATGGTGATTTCGCCTTCGTTGAGAAAACGCTCGAGTAGGTCGGTGATGAAACGGTATGTCTGAGGATCGCTGCTAATGGCATCATCAAACTCTGCTAACACCTGGTGTTGGGTTATCTTGCCCAGAGTAAAGGCATCGAGAGCCTGTTCCAGATAGTCAGTATTTGTTGCCATTTTTATATCCTAGCTGTCTTAAATATTTGGTCGTGATGCCAACACTGCCGGTGCGCTGGTCAAAGACAGGGTTGATTCCCGTTGACACAGACCGAGATAAAGCAGTTTTCGTTGGCCGTCTAACGTGAGGTAGTTCATAAAGCATCGATCACAATGATCGTGACATTGTCTCTGGAGCCCTGGTCCAGAGCCTGAACAACCAGCGTGTCCACTGATTCCGTGACCTGTTGGCTGGAAAGTACTTCAGTAATTTCGGGGTCAGTTACCGCTTTGTTGAGTCCATCGCTACAGAGTAGAAAGCGATCGCCTTTTTCTACCTGGAAAATATCCACATCCACATAGAGAGGCTCCTGAGCACCGACTGCCCTTGTCAAGATGTTAAAGGTAGGATGGGATTCAGCGTCTTCGGGTGCGATTAGACCCTGTTCAACAAGCTCCTCTGCCTGCGTATGCTCCTGGATCAGCATCGTCAAACTACCATTGCGCAACCGGTAGGCTCTGCTGTCTCCTGCCCACAGTACCGCACAGTGATCTTCATGGGCTAACAGGCAGACTACCGTGCTGCCAATGGTCTGGTTGTCTAGTTCGCGGGCAGAAATATCTAGCAGGCGGGCGTTGACTTCAAGCAGTTTTTGCTCCACCTGGTCAACAAACTCGGCCATGCTATTCGGGTGTTTTAATTCACCAAGCATCTGGGTGATTAACTGACTAGCAACATCGCCCGCTGCATGACCGCCCATACCATCGGCTACCACCCAAAGACCATGTTGGCCCTGATCGAGGCAGGCGTCTTCGTTAACTTTTCTGACCCTTCCCACGTCTGTGCGTGCATGAGAACGCCAGTCGAAATTTGCCCAACTCACAGAAACACTCCCGCGTTCGATTATTAGAACGATAATTTAAGAATGCGAATTATAAATATTATTTTAAACAGGGCACCTAAAGCTGGACCTGGCCAGTTGGAATAATACGCCAGTTTCGTTAACTCCAGCCAAGTAGTTCGCTGGCGTTTGATAAGAAATGTGTTTCAGGCTGTAGCTCTATGGTTGGCAGGGTACCACCGCCTAATTGGCAGAGTCCATCAATCCTTAAGGATTTTACGGTTAACAAGTAATTGCCAGGTGGGTGGCTTGTGAGCCCTTGTATTCGAAGTGTGCGATCGATAGTTTTTTGGATTGCCACTCACTACGGAGTGATGAATATATTAATGGTCGTTAAAGCGCGTTGTACCCATATAATTTATTTGAATAGCCTAAGTGGCTAGGCGTTGCCTTAAATGGTGGTTATAAAGTTCTGATTTTTATGTCTATATTTCTGTTTATAAATGGTTTTTGGCATGGATTTATGTTTATATCGCCCATGTCTGTCCGGAGTTTACGGTTATGGGTGCTCTTTAAAAATATTCCCTTAAAGAATCACAGGGCAGAAGGGAAGGTGATTGGTTTAGTGGTTGTGTAAGTTGAGCTTAATTAAAAGATGATTGAATGGCAGGAAATCCCTGGTAAGTAGTTGGTTTTTTTGGTTTTGGCTGGTAGTAGGGTGAAAAGGTCAAAAAATAATTTTCGATTCCTCTAGTTTTAGGCTTTAGTGGGACCGGAAGGATAATGTTGGGTTATTTGATAATGGGTCTATGGGGTTGGGTTAACCGGTTTGCAGGTTCATCATCCGGATCGGGTCGCGTGTTTTCGGGGGTTGTTATCTTAAAATTCAGCTGTCGTTCGGCCTTTTTCGGTTTTAGAGTCATCTGTAGGCGTTTTTTAAGTCTGTTAGCTGTACTGCTGCCAACGTTGGCCATAGCTCAGGTCGTTCCAGACTCAGCCCAACCGGGCGGTGTGCAGCAAACTCTCAAGCGGGCGGTCACACCGATCTCCAGTCCCGCGGTGATGGTTGTTATCCCACCTGTGGTACGGCGTCCGCTGAGTGTCGAAGGCGGGCCCAAAATTGATGTTGTCGCTTTTCGTGTCGATGGCGTCTCCGATAGCGGGATAGATGCGGTCAGTATTGACGCCATTAATCAGCTCGTTGAGCAGGCTCGAATCGAAGGCAACCAAGCGTTTACTTTTGGCCAGTTGCAGTTAGTGGCCGATCAAATTACCGACCTATATCGGCGTAGTGGATTAATTCTTGCTCAGGCATTTGTGCCGGCCCAGGATGTCGTTAACGATATCGTTGTTCTGCAGGTCATGGAGGGCAACATGGGATCGGTGGTGGTGGAAGATAACGACCGCTACTCCAGCGAGGATTTGCAGAGACCATTTAGGGACTTGATTGGCACTGCAGTTAATGCACGGGCGATAGAGACTGCCTTGCTGCGGGTAACTGATTTGCCTGGTCTATCGGCTTTTGGTGTGTTTCAGCCCGGAGAAGAAATTGGCACGGCAGATCTTTCCTTAAAAATCACCGAAAAGCTGGTCGACGCCAATATTGGCTTTAATAACTATGGCACCCAATCGACAGGTGTCTATCAGAGCGTAGCGGATATAGCGGTTAATAATCCGCTGGGTATAGGCGATCAGTTGCAGCTTGGCTACCAACAATCCTACCGACCTAAACTCTCTGATTTTGGCTATTTCAACTATCAAGCACCCATATTTACCAGTTGGTTTGATGGCTTGGCCGCAGGCGTGGGATTCAGTCGAAACGATTTCGAAGTCGGTGGCGAGCTTAAAGATTTTGAGATTTCTGGCGTGACAGAAATCTATAACGTCTTCTTTGATAAATCCTGGTTGCGCACCCGTCGTGCAAATTTGGCAACCAAGCTTGATTTTAGTCGTAAACAATCAAAAGTTTTTATCGCCGGTTCGGATCTTTCTCAAGACGTTCTAGCGGTCGCTTCGCTGGAGGCGCGCTTTGACTTTATCGACTCCGTGCTCGGTGGTGGTATCAATCAGGGTTTTGCCACGATTCACCATGGTTTTGGCAATGTACTCGCATCCACCCAGGCAGACGACCAGCCCGGATCAGGGCGGGTTGATTTAGACGGCAACAAGTTGGGTTCAGGCTTCAATAAGGTCTCTTTTGACTTCTCCCGACTGCAAAATATTGTCACCAACCACTCTTTAATAATGCACCTTACCGGGCAGTTCAGTGATGACCTGCTGCCATCGCTCGAACAGATGTCGATTGGCGGGCCCTTTAGCGTGCGCGGATATCCGCAGGCAGCCTTTCTGGTGGATAAAGGTATTTTTGCCTCACTTGAATGGGTGATGAACGCGCCTGGTTTCGCCGACAAAATAGCCTTTGAAAACAAAACCTGGGGTGAGATTTTGCAAATTTCGCTGTTTGTAGACCATGGCACCGGCTGGATCGATGAAGCTGCCGAAGAAGATCAAATTGAAATCTCCGGCTTTGGTATGGGCCTACAAATGTTTGTTCCAGCAAATCGAGTCGCTGCTTTTATTAATTATCTCGGTTCATGGGGCTCTATGGATTGGCAGCTTTATCTGCCCGGGGAGCTATCCCTGCGCCTGGATGTGGCCGCGCCCCTTGGTTCGCGTGATCCGGCCAATAAAGAAAAACCGCAAACCTACTTCAATCTGAATTATCTCTACTAGATGAATACTCAAAAGTTGAATTTAAAATTGCAACCGCAGTCAGAGTCAATTAGCCGGTCAGGCTGTCGGTTTCACATTGCGAGACACCATTCTTCTGGGAAACAGTTGTGAGTAGAAAAAAACGCTCCTTTAAATCGACGACAGCGCCAACCCAGGTTTTTGGGTTAAACCCGCTTAGTCGAATCATCCGCACTTCCCTGCTTTCCGTTGGTGCGGTCGTTCTACCTGGCGTTGCCGTTGCAGCACCCCAAGATGGTGCCATTGTCGCTGGCCAGGGGGCTATATCCTCCCAGGGCACAGTGACCACCATTAACCAGGTCAGTAACCGTTTAGCCGCCGAGTGGGGCAGCTTTAATATCAGTCCAGAAGAACTCGTTAAATTTGTTCAGCCATCAACCTCAGCGATAGCCCTTAATCGGATACTCGATCAGAGCCCATCGCAGATATTTGGTGCCATCGAGGCCAACGGTCGGCTAATTTTGACCAACCCCAACGGCATGATGTTTGCGCCGAGTGCTTCGGTCAATGTCCACTCCCTGATTGCCAGCGGACTTGATCTAAGCGTCAGCGATTTTATGGCCGGCGATCTAAGGTTTGATTTTAGCCAGGGCGCTGGAACCGTTGTCAATCGTGGTCTGATGGCCGCCGCCAATGGTGGCTCCATCAACCTGATTGGTGGCGCAGTCGCCAATGAAGGCACCATCATTGCCGACTACGGTCAGGTCAATCTGGGGGCCGGGCAGACAGCAACCTTAGATTTTGATGGCGATGGCCTGATTCACTTCGCGATTGATGGTGATCTGCTCAGCGATGCCAGCGGCACGGGTGTGGCGGTTTCCAATAGCGGCACCATCCAGGCCAATGGTGGGCAGATATTGCTCGCAGCCCGTGCCGCCAAAAACGTCTTCTCTCAGGTCGTCAACAACAGCGGCATTATTCGCGCCCAGGGTATTGATACCAGTGGTGGCGTGGTGCGGTTGGTGGGTAATGGTGCAGTAGCCAACAGTGGCCTAATTGATGTTTCTGCCGTCGCTGCCGATTATCAGGGCGGCACCATCGATATTGCGGGTGAATCAGTTTCCAATTCCGGCGCCCTCCTGGCGAACGCCGATTCGGGCACCGGCGGTTTTATTCATTTGGAATCAACCGATACGTCGACTGTTGTTGACGCTGATATCTCTGCCAGAGCAGAGCAAGCAGGCGTTGGCGGCCATATAGAGCTACTCGGCAATGTCGTCGAATTAACTGGCGCGGTAACGGTCGATGCGTCCGGCGCAGATGGTGGCGGTGTAATTTTAGTCGGCGGTGATTACAAGGGCTCTAATCCCGATGTCCAAAATGCCGAAGAAACCACGATCGAAGAGGGAGTCACCCTATCAGCAGATGCGCTTATCGAAGGCGATGGCGGCAAAATAATTGTCTGGTCTGATGTCACAACCCGGTTTTCTGGTCAGCTCTTTGCCCGTGGTGGTGTCATGGGCGGAAACGGTGGTTTCGCCGAACTTTCTGCCAAGAAAAACCTGTTTATTCGGAGTCTGACCGAACAGGTTCACATATCAGCAGTTTTTGGTGCAAATGGCACGCTGTTGCTCGACCCGAATGATATTAACATTGGTACAGGCGATGATATTGTTGGCACTGGCGGCGATGTCACTGGGTCACCTGAGGCCGCGAATACGTTAGATGATGAAGATATTGAAGATTTTCTGGAAAACACTGGCTCGTTAATTATCGAAACTACTGGCGCCGGCGGAAGTGGCGATATCCTGATTGCCAACGGTGTAACGATAAACTGGACTGTTGCGAGTGAACTGACCTTAAATGCAGATCGGGACATAACCTTTACAGGCACGGCAGATATTTCTGGCACCGATGCGGGTGCCAACATTACGCTTAATGCGGATAGGAATGTCACCTTAGCAACGACCACCCTGGGTAGCGGCAGTGGAGCAGCCATAGGCTTGAATATAGGTCTGGGCGACGCAACTGGCATCCTTGATACTGGGGCATCTGTTTTTAGTGCGGGTGATACGGTTGATGCGGTCGGCGGCGATGGGACAAATGTTTTTCAAATAAGCGTAGCAAACGTTGATTCAGTTACAGGTGGAACAGGTACCGATACGATTCAGGGACGTGACCAGGTCAACATCTGGAATATCACCGGTGGCGGCATAGGCGATGTCGCCGGCACTAACTTCACCGGCATCGAGAACCTCACCGGTGGCAGTAATAGTGACGATTTTCAGTTTGCCACCGGTTCTAGTGTGAGCGGCACGATTGATGGAGGGGGTGGCACCGACACGCTGGACTACAACACCGATAATTTTGGTATTGCGGTTACCGTTGATTTAGCCAATTTAACGGCGACGGGCACCGGAGGCATCGCTAACATCGAAGCCGTCATCGGTAGAGCCGCCTCAGCGGCGACTAACATTCTGATTGGAGCCAACGCGGTTCAGACCTGGAACATCACCGGAGCCGACGATGGCAATATCGGTGGTGTGTTCAGTTTCACCGACATGGGCGATTTAAGAGGCGGCAGTAACAGCGACAATTTTGTGCTGACCGGTGGTGGCAGCGTGACCACCCTGATCACCGGCAATGGTGGTACCGACACCGTGCAAGGCGATGATCTAGTCAACACCTGGAATATCACCGGCGCCGGAGTGGGCGATGTTGCTGGCAGCAACTTCACCGGCATCGAGAACCTCACCGGTGGCAGTAACAGCGACGACTTTCAATTTGCCAGTGGTGCCAGCGTAACCGGGACCGTAGATGGTGGATCCGGTGGCAGCGACACCTTAGATTATGAGACCGATAATTTTAATCTTGCCGTGGCTATTAACCTGCAGGCCGCGACGGCCAATGGCATCGGCGGAACCTTTAGCAACATAGATGCTGTGATCGGCGACAGTGGGTTCAACGCCACCAACGTCTTAGTAGGTGCTGATGCGGTAAACATCTGGAATATCACCGGCGCAGACGATGGCAATATCGGAGGTGTTTTCA
>JAHRWJ010000234.1 GCA_019090185.1 Immundisolibacteraceae bacterium | reverse complement strand
GCGCCAAAACCTTCCTGATTTTCATCGCCGTTGCCGGCTTCTTGACCATAGACACTAGCAGCGAAGGTGCCGCCATCCCAATCACTGTCGTACCCGACACCGATCCGACGGCCGGTAGCAAACACATTCGGCAAGCCCCGCTCCATGAAGGTGATGTATTTAGAGCTAGTCAGCTCTTCCAGACTAAAAGGCTGTTTAAACTGACCAATGGTCAGCCCCTTAGGTTTATATTTGATGAACATATCTTTGGTACTAACGTCACTGTCGGCAAAATCGACCTGCCATTTGTAACCCCAGTCATTATTGAGCTGACCCTTAAAGAAAATGCGAGCACGACGAAATTCTGTACCCTCATTCATGTCGTTGATGGACGCGTCATCACTGCTGCCAAAAGTGGCATCAGCCATGATCCGACCACCGACCTGAAACTTAAACGCACCATCGTTACTCTGGGCCTTTAAGCCACCTTTGGTTGATATTTTGATATCAGAGGCGCTCTCTTTAGCATAGGACTCAGACAACTGGTGATGTTGATCGGCGGTGATGATGTGGTTCTGTAACAGCACATCTAGCAGTTCTTGTTCGCTGGCCTGAGCCGGCATAGCCAGGCTCGCGCCTAGCCCTGCGGCAGTAATCGCCATGGTTAATTTATTCAAAGTAAACATTGGATTTAATTCCTTGTTAAGTTGTTAATTCTTAAAAGAGGTTTCAACAGGTTAGTTCAGTTTGGCGATCTCTTTAGCGGCAACAGAGGCTGGCAGTGGGATATAGCCGTCCTTTACCACCACTTGCTGACCCGCTTTCGACAGCACCTGCGTTAAAAATTCACGCTCTAGCGGCGCCAGGGGTTTGTTCGGGTGTTTATTGACGTACACGTATAGAAAACGAGCCAGCGAATATTTGCCGGCGATCGCATTAGCCGGCGTCGCCTCAACAAAAGGTCTACCCGCTTTTTTGGCCAAAGGCACCGCGCGAACCCCTGACGTTTTATAGCCAATACCCGAATAGCCGACCGCGTTGATCGACGTGGCAACTGACTGGACCACCGATGCCGAGCCCGGCTGCTCATTCACCGTCGGGCTAAAGTCACCCTTACAAAGCCCCTTTTTCTTAAAGTAACCGTAGGTGCCAGAAACCGAGTTACGACCAAACAGCTGGACGAACTGGTTCTTGAGCCCACCGCCAAGACCTAGCTGACCCCATTGGCGTAGCGGCTCAATGCCACCACATTTGCGCGTTGCCGAAAAAATCGCGTCAACCTGAGCAATCGTCAGCCCGGCAATCGGGTTATCTTTATGCACATAAACTGCCAGAGCATCGATCGCCACCCGGATTGGAGTCGGCTTGTAACCATATTTGCGCTCAAACGCTTCCAGCTCCTTATCCTTCATCATCCGGCTCATTGGGCCAACGTTAGAGGTACCTTCGGTCAGCGCCGGCGGCGCAGTAGAAGAGCCCGCTGCCTGAATCTGAATGTTGACGTTCGGATAAGCCCGCTTGAACTCTTCCGCCCAAAGGGTCATCAAGTTGGCTAGCGTGTCGGAGCCGACGCTGGAGAGGTTGCCGGCAACCCCACTAACAATCTCGTAGTTATTTAAATCAGCTTCTACTTCCAACGCCTTAACCGGGGCGCTAACGGTAAGAGCCATCGCGGCGGCACCAGTAAATAATTTCAAACCATTCATCTTCATTTCCTTTTTCACTGAATCAATCTGCATTGCATTTATTTGATTCGGCATATTCTCCGGCAGCTGGATGACAGGTCGATGACAGAAATATTATGGTTTTGTGACAGTGGCAAGCAGGCCGTCACCAAATGGTGACACCAGGGTTATGCCCCACTAACTTTCTGGTAGACAGTTAGATTGCTATCAGCTTCGGCAGCCTGTGACCTCCCGGCCTGAACAAAAGCCTGGCCGGTGGCCGCAGCGGTATCGGTATCGGTAACCCCTTAAAGCTCATTCAGTCATGAGAGCTTTACTCTGGATAGAGAAAGTATTATTTGCACATACGATAGTAATACTATTAATATAGCGATCTTTGTTATCTGATGGATTGCTGCGCATGAAGAATCTGCACTTACAGATCGAGATCAACCCGGAGCTTTACTCAAAGAATCCCGATTCTTCTGAGCTGGGCAGGAAGGTCATTTCGAAAAGCATCGAACTCATCGATGAAATGGGCTTCGAGGTGTTTACGTTTAAGAAGTTGAGCCTCGCAATCAAATCACCAGAGAGCTCGATCTATCGATACTTTGAGAGTAAACATGCATTGCTGGTCTATCTGACCAGCTGGTACTGGACCTGGACGGAATACCGCCTGGTGTTCGCGATGTCCAACGTTGAGTCGCCCGAGGAAAGGCTAAAGAAAGCACTCGAAATTCTCACTCAGCCAGTCACTATCGATAACTCTATTTCTTACGTTAACGAAGTATTGCTGAGTGAAATTGTCTTCTCCGAGTCTCTAAAGTCGTACCACACCACAAAAGTCGATGATGAGAACAAAAGAGGGGCTTTTAACAGTTACAAAGCAACAGTCAGGCGTGTCAGTGAGATCGTTCTGGAGGTTTCCCCAACCTGCCAGCAACCACACATGCTGATTTCAACGGTAATAGAAGGCGCTCACCAGCAGAAATACTTTGCCGAGCACTTACCTTCACTGACCGATGTAACCAATGAAAAAAACAGCATTACAACTTTCTACACGGATCTGGTGTTTCGTTTCCTGAAAACCTAATCGTCCTACCTAATTTCACCAACCTCACAACCAGTTCTATGCCCCTTAATTACCTGTAGCCGTGCCGCAAAAAACTTTGAGACGAACATAGATGATGAAAAGTGTTTTTGATTTCAGCCACTTAAAAGGCGACCTCTTTGGGGGAATTACCGCCGGCATAGTCGCACTGCCGCTGGCATTAGCTTTCGGCGTGAGCTCAGGTTTAGGGCCTTCGGCGGGGCTGTACGGCGCAATTTTTATCGGCTTTTTTGCCGCCTTGTTTGGCGGCACAAATACTCAAATTTCCGGCCCAACAGCCCCCATGACGGCGGTGAGTATGGTGGTGGTTGCGGGAATTGTCGCCGCGTTTGAAGGCGACGTCAGCAAGGCACTACCCATCATCCTGTCGGTATTTTTACTGTCTGGCCTGATGCAGGTAGGGCTCGGACTCATGGGGCTTGGAAAGTACATCCGCTATATCCCTTACCCAGTAGTCTCCGGATTTATGACCGCGATTGGGGTGATCATCCTGATCACCCAGCTGCTGCCAGCGCTGGGTTACTACCCCAAAGAAGATACCGAGTATGTAGGCCAGTTTAAGCCGATGGCTGAGCAAGTGATCCTGAATAATATTCTGCGCGACGAAGCCGGCGAAGGCATCCTCGTGCTGGAAGATTTCAGGGAGACAATAGATCGTGCAGAGCACATCTCTGCTGCCCAGGTACTGAAAGAGTCGCAGTCGCTGGCCGCCTCTGCGTCCTCTGGCGTGATCGGTTCATTAAAAATGTTGCCCAGGGCAGTGAAAAATATTGCCTGGCTAGAGCTCATGCTGGTGGCGAGCACCATCATCATTGTTTACGGATTTAAACGCATCACCACCAAGGTTCCCAGCCAGCTAGTGGCGCTGGTAGCGGTATCTGGGGTTGCCTACTTTTTCAAACTCGATTACCGCGCCATTCAAGAGATTCCAAGCGGTTTGCCCGCTCCGAATATGGGCATTGTCACCGAGTTTAGCTTTGCCAGCATCTCGCCTTATGTCTTTGCCGCAGTCACGCTGGCATTACTCGGCGCGATCGACTCACTGCTCACCTCTGTCGTCGCCGACAACATGACCAAGACCAAACACCGCCCCGATAAGGAATTGGTCGGTCAGGGGGTTGGTAATAGCATTGCTGCAGTTTTCGGCGGAATTCCAGGCGCTGGTGCGACCATCAGAACCGTGGTGAATATCAACTCTGGCGGCAAAACCAGGCTATCGGGCATGGTCGCCGGGCTGTTATTACTGTTCATTCTGCTTGCCCTAGGACCGGTTGCATCGCAAATACCGGCCGCCGTATTGGCCGGGATTCTCATCACCGTGGGCATCGGGGTTATGGACTACAAGGGGCTCAAGGCGATCCCGCATATGCCCCGCTCCGAAGTCCTGATTATGATCACCGTTTTATTGCTCTCTTCCCTGTGGAATTTGGTCTATGCGGTGGGCATGGGACTGGTGTTTGCATCACTAATGTTCATGAAAAAAATGGGTGACCTTACCGCCGCAGGTTCTGAGGTTAAATCCTTGAAAAAAGAGACTGCCTGGAACGACGAAGCAGGATTCCCGCCAAGCCTTGAAAAAGAGGTTTTCATCAAGCATGTGAACGGGCCGTTATTTTTCGGGTCGACCAGCGGTTTCCAGCAATTGGCAGACCAAATCCCTGCTACAGCCAGCACGGTTGTTATCAGAATGGAACGAATGGAATACATGGATCAATCAGGCCTCTACGTCATGGAGGAGCTGTTGATTGATCTTGTCAGTAACGACAACAAGGTGTTGCTGGTTGGTGTTGTCAAACAACCAAGATACCTGCTCGAGTGCATCGACATCATTCCTGACTTGATACCGGTAGAACACATTTTTAACGATTTTGACGACTGTCTAAACCACCTGAAAAACAACGCCAAGGTAGCCGCATGAGAACCCAGACCAAACACACCCAGGAAAACCTAACACCAAAAGACGCCCATCGAATTCTTGCTGAGGGCAATAGCCGGTTTGTTCAAAATGTCAAAGCTCAGCGCAACCTACAGGATCAGGTGTTCGAGACCAGCAAAGGGCAATACCCCTTTGCGGTGGTGTTGTCCTGCATAGACTCACGGGTGCCTGCTGAACTTGTTTTTGATCAGGGCATTGGCGATATTTTCAGCGTGCGAGTGGCGGGCAATATCGTCAACCCAGACGTTTTGGGCTCAATGGAATATGCGTGCAAAGTAGCCGGATCGAAAATTGTAGTCGTGCTGGGACATTCAAAATGCGGGGCCGTAACAGCTGCCTGCAATAATGTCGAGCTGGGCAATATCACCGCCTTGTTGAGCAAGATAAAACCGGCTGTCGATGCCATCAAGAAAAATGACGACCCGATGGACGAACCAACCATTGAAGAGGTCGCCGCTCTCAATGTCGCGCTTTCAATCGACAGAATCAGGAATGAAAGCTCGATTCTGGCTGACATGGAGTTCGACGGCGATATTGAGATTGTCGGCGCGCTATACGACGTAAGTAATGGCTTTGTTAAATTCATGTAACCTCGCAGCCATCTCAGCCAGACCATTAATAGCCAAACACACTCTTAATAACTTGGTAATCCCTAATCCACCTCCAATGCTGTTACTGGCGCAATGGCTGGGAACTGGATGACAAATCGGTCACAGGCCGATCACAAAAACCTTAAGGCTTTGCGACAAAATGAATCAAACAGCCATAAGGCAGCATCGCCCGTTTAATACCTCACTGGCAGACCATAAAATCAGACACCCGAAACCACAAACAGCACCCAGGGTGCCGTTTGCAAAACTACCTGCCTGACCCACTCGCGTTAACTATTCCAGTGGCGCAAAGGTCACCAGCGTTGCGGCCTCTTCGGACATCGGCGGCACCGCCATCGGGCAGGTCACACCCGGCAACACCTCCAGGTCGTACAGCTCGGCGATGGCGCCGTCGATCCGCAACCAATCCACACAGCTGTTTTTAGTTAAATCAATCACCT
>JAHRWJ010000233.1 GCA_019090185.1 Immundisolibacteraceae bacterium | reverse complement strand
GACAACTGGCACAGCTCTATCAAAACTTGATTGATAACGCGATTAAATTCAGCCGCGATGGTCATCCAGCAAACATTGAACTCGGTTGGGATACAACGGAAGCCTGTTTTTTTGTTGACGATAACGGCTGTGGGATTCCGGCAGGTTACCAGGAAAAGGTTTTTAGCCTCTTCGATCAGCTCGACCCTGAGCAGGCCGGCTCCGGTATTGGCCTGGCGACCGCTAAACGCATTGTTGAGGCCCACGGGGGCAAGATATGGCTGCAATCGCCCTCCCCCCTGGGTGGAACCAAATTTTGTTTTACGTTGAAAAACCAATAACCTGGAGGCCATCGGTATCGAGCATTCCAATCCCAGATTAGGCTCAGCCTATGCTTTAAAGCTAACGGTCTCTGGCGTTGAGACGCCAACTGGGCTCTGTGACAGCCTGCAATCCGAACGGAGCATTAACCCTTGCCGATGATAAACATAATGCTGCTGCTACTATCAGGACTGGCTCTTCTATTCGTTGGCAAATTTTGGGGCGAACGCAGAACGGCCGCCTCTGGCGGGGACACCGGCACACTTAATAACCCCGAATTCGTCACCGTGCATAAAGCCCTGCTAGAGCTATTTGATGAAGGTCATTTCGAATTTGACTTTGAAAAGCTGGATTTTGAACCTGACGAGAACTGGCTGAAATTTAGCGGCTATCGGCGTGACCAGTTACCGAAAAAGTTTCCTGAAGTCATCAAAAAACTTACCCACCCGAACGATAGAGAGAGGCTTAGTAAGACCCTCGACGTTGCCACTGCAGCCCAACTGCCAAACCGTTATATCCATGAATTTCGTATTCGCCACGCCAATGGAGTGTGGATATGGGTGCGTAGCACGGTATTCCTCCTTAAAGATGATAAGGGGCAACCAAAAAGGGCATTGGTCAAACATACCAACATATCGGATCTGAAGGAGATCGAATTCAAACTAAATAATTCCCAAGCTTTAGCTCGGTTGCGGGATGTTCGTATTGAAGGGCCAGTAATGCAGGTAGCACCCGAAAAAATTTATGGTGTTGAAAACCCTGATCAGGAATGGTTTCAGGTAACCCTGGCTGAAAGCGTACACCCGGATGATTTTTCTAAATTCCAGGACGCCATTGATCAGTCACTGAATGACCAACAACCGTTTGAACTCGAGTTAAGAATTTTCACCCGCGAGCACCTCTTAAATTGGGTGGTCTTCTATGGCAAACCTGTGGCCGATCCCAGCGGTTCTTCTACTTGTCTCGAAGGGGTTTTTCGTATCATTACCGAACAAAAACAGGCGCAAAATCGGCATGTGGAATTTGGCAAACTATTAGAGGACTCTCTCACCGGCCTGGTCATCACCCGGATTAGTGACCTCAGCACCCTGTTTGTGAACCAGCGGTTCTGCCAGGAGAGTGGCTATACCCGGGACGAGGCCACTGCCCTGACAGCGTTGAGTTTTCTCAGTGGCTGGTCGAAGAGCGACATGCGTAACTTCTTTTCTGAACTGCTGACGAAACAGCACCATCAGGATAAGTGGTCGTTCAAAACTGGCAATTTGGTCAGGAAGGATGGCACCACTTTTCCGATCAATGCCTGGCAACAAATTACCCAATGGCAGGGTGAAACAGCGGTCGCCACCATGTACCTGGACATTAGCGACCTGCTAGAGGCCCAACAAGCACTTCGTCATAGTGATGAAAAATATCGCCAGCTGTTTGACGCCCTACCCGATGGGGTTCTCTTGTTCGGAAAAGATAGCATCATCCTCGATTGCAACCTTGAAGTGGCGCGCAGCCATGGCTGGCGCCGCGAGGAACTGATTGGTCAACCGCTGAAGTTCCTCTCAGCAGCACCCGCTGAAATTGATGCGATTAACAAGCTCAAGGAATCTGGGAGTTTTGTTATCGAGGGTATAGATCATCATCGGGATGGTTCCGAAATATTCCTTGAGGCACACGCCAAGACCATTACTATTGGTGACGAATCTCTCATGCTCTGCATACTCAGGGACATCTCAGAACGCCACCAACATTTACAGAAGTTAGAACAGCAGAAAAATGATATCGAGCAGTTCACTTATGCAATATCCCATGACCTGAAAAGCCCTTTGATCACAATTCGAGGGTTTTCCGAGGTGCTTGAGAGCAACCTGGACAATATGGACATTGATAGCGCTCGAAATGATCTAGAGCGAATCAATCGTTCGGCTAAAAAAATGCATAGTTTGATTACTGAACTGCTTGAATATTCCCGAATTGGAATCACGCCTCATCAGGTAGAAGCCGTGCCCATGGCTGAAATTATCGAAGATGCGCTCGATCAAGTTGCCGGACAGATCCATGCCAGTCACGCTGACATAAAGGTTCAGCCAAAGCTACCGACGGTTAACGTCAACCCCGTGCGTATCGCCCAGCTCTACCAAAACCTAATCGATAACGCGATTAAATTTCGTCGTGATGATGTCCCAGTAAAGGTTGAACTGGGCTGGCACCCGGGGAAAAAATTCTTTTTTGTTGATGACAATGGCCGCGGCATAGTGTCGAAGTTTAATAACAAGGTGTTTCGGCTATTTGACCAACTTGATCCTGGCCACGAAGGATCCGGTGTTGGGCTGGCTACTGCGAAACGGATCATTGATATCCATCATGGTCACATTTGGGTGGAATCTCCGTCCCCACTTGGCGGTTGCCGGTTTTGCTTTACACTAGATATTCATTAACCTTAGGAGGTTGTGATGAACAAGACCCTTGATGATGATCATGACCTACCGCCGTTGGTCATTCTGATCGAAGATGACCCCGACCACGCAGAACTG
>JAHRWJ010000027.1 GCA_019090185.1 Immundisolibacteraceae bacterium | reverse complement strand
GTGGTGATAAAACCTTCAGCACTCCCTCGCGGTTTGTGCGCCCGGCTATCGGCTCAAAAAATTGCCATGCCAGGTCACCCTGGGTCTGCTGGCGCCAGGCGATAACCCCAGTTTCCGTGCTGCCGTAAACTTCGGTGGCGACCTGACCAAGAACTTGCATAGTCGCCTCAACCCCTGACAGGGACAGCGCAGCGCCAGCCGAGAACACACGCTGCGGTTGTTGTAACTGGGTTAAGGCCGACAGGGGTGGATAGCGGGTCAAATGGGCTGGGCTCGATATGACCCAGGTAGGCTGTGGTGACAACGCCTGTAATTTGGCGGCCAGCGGTTCCCAATAACCAAAGAATTCAGCCAGAAACGGCCGACCAGAACAGAGCGACCACCATACTTTAAAGGTTAAGCCGTAGAGGTGCTGGTGGGTGACCATCGACAGCACCAGGGTATTGTCTGGTTGGCCACCCCAGTAACCTTCTAGTAGTTCTGCTTCACGATCCAGCACTAACAGGGTTTTTGAAATTTTCTTCGGCGCACCAGTAGAACCTGAAGTAAAAAAACTAATCCGGCAGGCGTCCGCGTTTAAAGGGCCAAACTCAAAATCTGTGACAACGCTTGCAGGGGCAATCTTCAGGTCGCTATCGCTATCACTCTCACCCAAACAGCTATCGGTGAGCAGCAGCAAGCCATCCTGACGGTGTCTTGCCAGTGTTCCAGGTTGCCCGTTTTCGGGTAGCACAACCTCATACCCGGCATGAACAATGGCCAACAGGCCAACGCTAAACAGGTAACTATCGTCGGCGTACAGCAGTACCTGATTGGACTCGGCCGCCACGCCTGAAACCTGTTCAAGCAGGCTCGCCAGCTGATGGGCAACATCATTACGAAACTGCCCATAGGTACGCAGCTGGCCACCACTGATGGCTATCGGGTGATCATCCGGCCGACCGCTGGACAAGAGCTTTGCCAAAGGGATAAACATGATCGACTTAGGGCTGACGCTTTCTAATATATTGACGAACTAAAAATTCCCCGCCAAACAGGAGGCCGATCAACAGGTAGGCAATAAAGCCGTTATAGAGCGTCCAGAGTTCAAGCGAACCATAAACCCCAACCATGCCCGCAATCGAACCATTGAGCAGAAAAAAACCTAACCAAACCCAGGTCACCTTGCGGGTGTAACGCCGACCCGCCTCATCCAGATCAGGTTCGCGAAGCAGTGCGAGCCGTTCAATGGCGGTTGGCGGGATAAGCAGTGAATAACCAAACACCAATGCCAGCAGCAGATTAACAATCACTGGATAGGCTTTCACCGCAATACGCGGCTCAATGACCAGCAACCCGGTCACGCAGACAATCGATACCGCCATCACCAGCTGTTCACGCCCCACAAAGGTTGCTCTGGAAATAACAGCCCGAGCCAGCAACAAACCCAGTAGGCCAAGACCAAGAACCTGATAGGAAACCACCTTCAAGCCGGTATAGACCAGCAGCGGATAGGCCAAACCAAGAACGACAAACAGTGGCCGTGCCAGACCGTGTTTAGCTCTGAACAAGCGCCGACACCTGATCGACAATGTCACCAACCGTTCTGACCGTTTTAAAATCCTCGGGCGAGATTTTTTTACCGGTTAACTGCTGCAACTTAATCACCAGATCCACCGCATCGATACTATCCAGGTCAAGATCCTCAAACAGGGTCGCCGACAGAGAGATATCTGCTGGCGAGATCTCAAACATCTCTTCGAGGGCATCACTGAGGGCGGTGAATATTTCGTCCCGAGTAAGCATCAGGCTGATTTCTGTTTTGAGAAGATGAAAGCTGCCAGGTGACTCACGGACTGAAAATGTTGTTCAACATCTTCTTTGCTGGCGTCGATCTTAATATCAAAATTTTTCTGAATTGCCATGCCGAGTTCAAGCGCATCGATGGAATCCAGACCCAGCCCTTCGACAAACAGCATTTCACTGCTAACAATCTCTTCTGGCTCGATATCCTCCAAATTTAAAACGTCAACGATAAGTCGCTTAATAGTTAGTTCTAATTCATCCATTACAGAGTTTTTCCTGATAAAACTGTTCCATATCCCGAGTTAACCGACGAGCTGCGATCGTGCGCAGGTCATCGTCAAGGTAGTCACCGGTTAGAATCTTGTCATGAGTCACTAACGAAAATTTCATTTTTTCGTCAGGAATCTCGTACCAACGCTCGCCTTTTAGCAGAGTCGGCGGTGTACAGCGAATGGTGATTGGTTGCAGGTCTGCCCCACAAAGCGTGGCAATGTTAGCGAAACCGCGCTGAAATTTTATGGGTTTTCCCGGTACCGTACGAGTCCCCTCCGGAAATAAAACCATATTGGTGCCCTGATCAAATTCAAGTTGGCATTTTTCAATCATCTGATCCGCGGGAATATCGTTACGAATATATCCTGCACCACGAACCACGCTGCCTAAAAAACGGCTGTTCCAAAGCTGATGTTTAACCACGCATTGGGCCTCGGGTAACAGGGACATCAACAACACCACATCAAGCAGTGATGGATGATTGGCGATCAGAATCTCGCCCCGACAGGCCAGTAGCTGCTTCCGGCCTGACTGATTAAATTCGATAACGCCGAGTATCGATAGCAGCCTGACGAAGCCGCGAAAGCCAGCATGAATCAGCCGTCGAATACGAGAGTTTTTAGTGGCTGTATCTGGGGCAGTCATCGCAATCAGCGGAAACAACATCAGCGCCATCAACAGCCCGCCAACGCTGAACACAGCAAAACCAACCGCTGTGCCCAGCAACCGCCAGCCATAATTTAACCTAGCCCACATCAGCACCGCACCACCAGGTTTTGCTAGCTGACGACCAGGACCAGCTTGGCGTTTTTTTAGACAAAAAATTAATAAAACTAACAGCCGGGTCAGCCTCATCTAAAGTAGCAACAGAGCCTATTTTTTGATCTGAATTGTGCGCCCTGGGATCGCTATCAACCGAAAATCCAAAGGTATATTCCTGCTGATCCCCGGCCGTTTTAGTTAACAGCAGAGCCAGCGCCACCGATGGCGTGGTCGATTCGCCATGACCTTGATAAATCTCAGGTAGCGGTTCATCGCAATAGAGCAGCAGCACCGGCGTTGATGGATCTTCTTCCAACATCAGACCGGCTTCCAGCAGGCCTGCACAAAAGCTCTCCTGGCCAGCGGCAATGGCGGTGTGCGGATGTCTGTTTTTATTATGAATACAAAAAACACCCGCTAACGCGTTATGCACCAACATGCTAAAAACCGCTGGCGAGACCGGCTGCTGTTTGGATAGATCTTCCAGTAGGCCTGCTGTTTGAGCCGCATCACCAAAGCGCGAGCTAAACACCAATCTGACATCATCGGTAACTTGAGTATCTACCGCCACCCGCATCGCCATCCGTCCGAACCGGGAAAGTCGCCGCCGTAGCATCATCGGCAGATCCTTCACCGGCGGGGTGGTTGTTCTATCCAGCAGATCGGCGACAATATCAGTCACCTTTTCACCACTGGAAAAATCGCTCACAGTCTCGTTCTGTGGCACCCACATAGACCACTGAGCAAGCGTGAATGAAAGCATAATGAACGGTGTCTCTGGCTTAAGGACGGATAACTACAGCAATGATTTTGCGTCGGTAAATTTAGTCTACCGTATATCAACCCCATGATCTCGACAGCCCAGGCTTATAGCAAAGATTCCGACAGCCAAATGTTGATCGAAACATTTGCACATGCCGATGACCATGCCTACAGTCTCAAGTTTAAAAAACCGTTAAGACGCCAGCAAAGCCTGCTTGGACGAGCGCTGACAAGAGCCATGCTAGCGCGCAGGTCGCCTGCAAACTCACAAGATTGGAATCTAAACCCGGTCGATGGTTACCCATGGCAGGCCCGTCATTCAGACCACCTAGACCCGGTTTTTTTTAGTATCAGCCATAGTCAACATTGGGTGGTTGCCGCTATTTCTACCGCCCACCCCGTCGGCATCGATATTGAAACGATTGACCATGACAGAGACATGCAGCGCCTGCTTAACGGCATTGTTGCAGCTAACGTCAGCCACTTACCGACCAGCGCGGCGGGCAAATATTTGCTCTGGAGTGCTTTCGAGGCCTACTGCAAAGCCCGCCATCAACGGCTGGTTTTTCCTATCCCGGCAGAGCTGCTGTCAATCGACTGGGATCAGCCGATAGCCAAAGATTCGATATTACGAATAGATCAACTCAATTTCACCATCAACGCGCACCTGTTCGACCGATGCAGCTGGGCACTTTGCCAACAGAACAATTTCGCCACGCCGGATCACTAACCCATTAGCCTGATGTCGGTCGAACCTCGCCAGTTCGATTGGCGAACGATTGCAAGGCGATGTTAGCCTTTCAGGGCAGCTTCAATGGCCGCCACTAATTCAGCATCATCGGGAGCGGTTCTGGGGCCAAAGCGTTGAATAACCGCGCCGTCTTTACCGACCAGGAATTTTTCAAAGTTCCAGGTGATATCACCGGGGAACTTTGCTGCATCGCCAGTTAGTTGGTCATACAGACCATGACGAGCCTCGCCATTGACTTCAATTTTTGCCGTCATCGGAAAGCTCACCGAATAGTTGCTTTCACAAAACTCGACTATTTCCGCTTCGCTGCCAGGCTCCTGGCCACCAAACTGATTGCAGGGTAAACCCACCACGCTAAAACCCTGTTCACCGTACTGGTCATGCAGCTGTTGTAGGCCCGAGTATTGCGGGGTAAGACCGCACTTGCTGGCGACGTTAACCAGCAGTACCACCTTGCCCTGGTAGGTTGATAATGGCATTGGATTACCATCGATACCGCTCATTTCCAGATCGTGAATGGTGGCCATGAAGACAACTCCTGCTGAGTTAAAAATAGACTGTAAACTCATTAATTAACAATCTATTAGAGAGGGTTATTAATGTTAATAAAACCCGCTGCCCCGGCTCAGTTAATAGGTCCAGAAAGCACCGGGATGGTTAGAAGCCGTGCAGCACAGCACCGAATCTCTGCTATCTAAACCGGCCCACCTGTGCCTCGGCCGCATTACGCAAAAAGATTGAATCTGCACCGATCAGCATGAAGCTGGCGCCCAGCGCTCGATACTGTTTGGCGATATCAGGATCACCACAGAACACGCCTGCAGCCTTACCGGTGGCCTGAAT
>JAHRWJ010000232.1 GCA_019090185.1 Immundisolibacteraceae bacterium | reverse complement strand
GCCGCATAAAGATTCCATTCACCAATCTGGTGATCTTCAGCAATTTTCTTACGGGCACTCGGTGGAATCGGCCCCTTGCCGCTGTAGTACTGGCGCCGGGTTGCCTTGGTCGAGGCTTCCCAGATCAGGTCGGCCATGATGGCACCGTTATGGGGGATTAGATTGAGTTTAAAGGGCCGCAAAATCTCGACCAGGTCATGGAGCTGATCCTGCTTGGGAAAGGTCACCATAAACGGCTTGAAACCTGGTGGTTCTGGCATCAACCAGAGCCCCATTTTGGTCACCACACCATAATTAGACTGGGTGAATAACCCATCTACATAAGGACCAAAGTTGTAGGGTACGGTTTGCCAATTATCGGAGTTAGGTAGCGCTCCCTGGCCGGTGCGCACCACGGTGCCATCGGCCAACACAACCTCCATACCACACTGCATCAGCATGTGCGCTCCGTATGGGGTGTAACCACCCCCGTGGTCCAGGGTGTTACCTAACGGCCCGCCCCAGCCCGGCGCAGCTGGATCAATCCAGAGTTTGCTACCGGTTTTCTGCAGATGTTCATAAAGCTGGAAGTAACTAACACCGGGCTCAACCAGGGCATAAGCCAGCTCTTCGTTGACCTCAATAATCCGGTTCATGCGCTTTAGGTCAAGTACCACGTATCCGGCTTTGCGAGGCGCAGGTCCGCCATAGGCAAAATTGCGCCCGGTAGAAATGGTCCAGAGCGGCACCCGATAATCATTAGCAATTTTTAGAATCGCCTGAATCTGGTCAACCCCGTCTGGCGCTACCGCAGCTGATGGCAAATGGGCATCATCGGGGGTTGCCCCATAGGCAGCCCGATAACTGCGTAATGCGGCTTCATCCTCGGCAAACACCCACTGCTTACCAACCACCGCACGCATTTCTGCTACCGCCTGATAAAACACGTCAGCGGTTAGCCCCTCTGGCACCAAATTAGCCATGCCCTCTCCCCATAGGCTCATTACCCGATTCGCTACTGGTTCTTTGCGGGCTAATCTTTCACCAACACCAGACGACGGTAACCGAATAAATAATTTATCTTCTGCTAATGAATGGTAGCTAAACAATCATTCAGTTGAAAGAGCTATCCGCCACCCAAACAAATCAACCTCCACCCCCCAATGAAGCGTCCCCACAAATTGCCACGTGGTAGCATCGCCGCGCCGTCATCATTGCTCTATCAGGGTCGGGAACATCACCGCACGGTCAGCTTCACCTACTTCAACCCACATCAAAATAGAACCGATCAATGCCCACCGCCAACATCCTCGAAATAAGCCAACTGGTAAAACAGTATCCAGACACCACCGCAGTCGCCGGAATCAATTTCAATGTGCCAGAAGGCTGCTGTTTTGGCCTGCTCGGCCCCAATGGCGCAGGCAAGACCACGACGATTGAGTTACTCGAAGGGCTAATCAAACCAACCAGCGGCTCGGTCTTGTATCGAGGCAAGCCCCTGGGCAATGATTTTCGTCAGCAGGCCGGGATTCAGTTTCAATCTACAGCGCTACAGGACTTCCTGACGGTGCGCGAATCCCTGGAGCTGTTTCATCAACTTTATGATCACCGACTGCCGCTGCAACAGGTGATCGAGATGTGTGACCTGGGTGACCTGCTGGACCGAGACAACCGCAAACTCTCCGGCGGTCAGCGCCAGCGACTACTGCTGGCTATTGCCCTGGTCAATGATCCCCAGGTGCTGTTCCTTGACGAGCCCACCACCGGGCTTGACCCTCAGGCCAGGCGCAACTTTTGGGAACTGATTCAACGCATCAAGGACGACAACAAAACCATATTACTGACCACCCATTACATGGAAGAAGCCGCTGTTCTATGCGATCAGTTGATCATCATGGATAGCGGCAAAATCATCGCCGAAGGCACACCCGATAACCTGCTCAACAACCATTTTGAAGACGTGATCATCGAACTACCCTCGGCCCTGTTACCGGACACTCTGTCCACAGAGCTGCAACAACAGGTGCTGTATCGCAACGAATTAGTCGAGTTCGCCAGCAATGACGTCAATCAACTGATCATCAGCTTACAGACCCTGCAGGTACCCTTACAACAGTTACGGATACGCTCTCGCACGCTGGAAGACCTGTTCCTGCAGCTCACCGGTAAGGAGTTACGGTCATGATCCGGCGTTTTCTGGCGCTGTTACAGGCCCGCAATATGGAGTTCCTGCGGGATAAATCATCGCTGGGCTGGAATGTGGCTTTCCCGATTCTGCTGGTATTTGGGTTAGCGGCGATTTTTTCCGGTGATCCACGGCCCATGTTCAAAGTTTCGGTGTTAACCACACCAGCAGAGTTGGCTAAACGGACGGTTAGCGAACACCGCTTTTTACAAAACCCCTTTATCCAGTTCACTGAGGTCACTAATAAGCAGCAGGCAATCGACACAGTTCGCCTACACAAATCAGATCTGCTGTTTGATCCCAGCAGCAATCATTACTGGATCAATCTGGCTTCAGAAAAAGGTCACCACCTGGAGGCCATCCTGCTGGCAGCCACGTCAACACCGCCACAGCGGCTTGAGGTCAGTGGTGAGCCGGTGCGACTCAT
>JAHRWJ010000231.1 GCA_019090185.1 Immundisolibacteraceae bacterium | reverse complement strand
CAAAACCAGCCCGCTCTCTTGTTAGACCGCCTGGCCCTAGAGCCGATATCCGACGTTTATGAGTCTCTTCGGACAGCGGATTAACCTGGTCCATAAACTGGGATAACTGACTGGAACCAAAGAACTCTTTAACAACCGCAGAGACCGGTTTGGCATTGATCAGATCCTGGGGCATTAAATCTTCGGATTCTGCAAAACTGAGGCGATCTCTAACAGCTCGGTCGACCCGAACCAGGCCGATACGAAATTGGTTTTCTACCATTTCTCCGACGCAACGTACGCGCCGATTACCCAAATGATCGCCGTCGTCGACGAGTCCCTTACCATTTTTGATACTGATGAGTTTACGGACAACATCCACGATATCGTCGCGGGTTAAGACCCCTTCGCCCTTGGTCTCTTCCCTACCGATACCGCGATTAAGTTTCATTCGACCAACCGCAGAAAGGTCATACTGCTGCAAGCTAAAGAACAGGCTTTTGAACAGCTTCTCGCTGGCTTCCTTGGTCGGTGGCTCACCTGGGCGCATGATGTGGTAGACCTCTACCAGCGCTTCCAGCCGGTTAGTGGTCTTATCAACTCGCAGGGTGTCCGAAATAAATGGGCCATTGTCGACGTCATTGGTGAACAGCAACTCAAGCTTCTTAATGCCGCCGTTTCGAATCGTCTCTAACAACTCTTCATCGATCAGCGCGTTGGCGCCGGCCAACAGTTCGCCGGTGCCGGTCTCAACTAAATCTTTGGCAATCGTCCGGCCCAGCAGAAACTCGTCATTAATAACGAGCTCTTTTATGCCCTGTTTTTCGAGCTCGCGGACATGGCGCGCAGTAACACGTTTACCCTCAGGAACGATAACTTCACCGTCCTTGCCGAGGATATCAAAACCAGGTGATTGGCCACGTAGCCGCTCTGGAATTAGCTCTAGTTTGGTTTGAGTTTTTGATAACTTGACCCGGTCGGTATCAAAAAACAGTTCCAGCATCTCTTCATTGCTGAAATCAAGCGCTCGCAGCAATACAGTAATTGGCAGTTTTCTGCGTCTGTCAATACGGACATGCAGCAGGTCTTTAGGATCAAACTCGAAATCAAGCCAGGAGCCACGGTAAGGGATTATCCGGGCCGAGAACAGCAACTTGCCAGAGGAGTGGGTTTTGCCCTTATCATGGGTAAAAAAGACCCCGGGTGAACGATGCAATTGAGAAACAATCACCCGCTCGGTACCGTTAGTGATAAAAGTGCCGTTCTGTGTCATTAACGGGATCTCGCCCATATAGACAATCTGTTCACGGACCTCTTTGACCACCCGGTTTTTAGTAGTGGCCTTATCGTAAATAACCAGCTTAACCCGTGCACGCAGAGGTGCCGAGTAGGTCATGCCGCGAACCTGGCACTCTTTTACATCAAATGCCGGCTTACCCAGGTCGTAGCTATCATATTCCAGCGCAGCACTACGGGTATAACTCTCAATCGGAAATACCGACCGGAATGCGGCTTCCAGCCCGACTTCACCGTCCTCCCAGCCTTCAGCTTTACTGCTTAAAAAGCGGGCGTAGGAATCTAACTGAATCGCCAAAAGGTTGGGTATTTCCAACACTTTTTCTCGGACTCCGAAGTCCTTGCGAATACGTTTTTTCTCGGCATATGAATAGGGCATTAAGTATTCCTCTGAATACAACAGAGTTCCGGCCTGGTTCCGGGCGATGGTGAGCGAGTTTTTTTATTCAACCCACGACCAACCGTTACCATTTTGAACAGGCAAAGAATCCCCTGCAACAGTGAGCACCAGGTGCTAACCGCTGAGGGGATCCCGCTATCACCACGATCACGGCAAGCCGCGACCTTGATCGATCAGGGGCCCTTGGGCCCAGCTGAGAGACCAGCAAGCCTTACTTAAGCTCGGCAGTACCGCCAGCTTCAGCAAGCTGTGCAACCAATTCGTCAGCTTCAGCCTTAGGCACGCCTTCCTTAATAGGAGTTGGTACACCTTCTACTGCCGCTTTAGCTTCCTTAAGTCCGAGTCCTGTGATGGCACGAACTGCTTTGATAACGCCAACCTTTGCTTCACCGAAGCTAGTCAAAACTACATCGAAGTCAGTCTTTTCTTCTTCCGCAGCGCCACCGGCGTCGCCAGCAGCAGCGACTGGAGCCGCCATGGCCGCAGCACTAACACCGAATTTCTCTTCCATTGCTTCGATGAGATTAACAACTTCCATTACGGTCATATTAGAAATCGTTTCGAGGATTTCTTCCTGATTTACAGCCATGATTCACTCCTAGTGAATATTTTCTATTGAAATAGGTTTAAAAAATTTTTTGAAACACGCCTGATCAGGCTTCTTTCTGCTCTTTAACCGCCGCCAAAGTACGTACCAGCTTGCTATTAGCCGCACCCACTGTCTGCACCAGTTTAGTGATTGGTGCTTTCATAACACCCATCAATTGCGCCAGGGCTTCGTCACGAGTTGGTAATTTAGCAACCGCGTTTAACTCACTAGCATCAATTAGCTGACCACCAACGGCGATCAAGCGCGCTTCCATCGCGCTATTATCTTTACAGAAATCACGAACCAGTCGGGCTGGCGCTCCGAGTTCGTCCGCAGAAAACGCCACGATCATCGGGCCTTTGAGCGAGCCTTTTACGCACTCAAATTCGGTGCCTTCGACAGCCAATTTCAGCAGGTTATTTTTAACCACCTTGACGTAAACGTTGGCATTGCGTGCATCTGCCCTGAACTGGGTCATCTGCTTAACAGTTACCCCAGAAAAATCGGCGCCGACCATAGAGATAGCTTCTTTAGCCACCGCCGCGACTTCTGCGACTTTCGTCTTCTTAATATCTAAATTCTTGCTCATAGGAATAGCCTACCTGTGTGGCGTTACCCCTGGCATCGACTGCCAGGAATTGAATTGCCGGTTATATTGTTGAAACATCCACCGGCACGCCCATTCCCATGGACGAACTAACAGTCAACTTGCCCAGATAGATACCTTTCGCGGCAGCTGGTTTGAGCTTATTCACCTCACCAATGACACTATTCAGGTTTTCAATCAGGGCATCACCTGTAAACGAGGCTTTACCAATCGAACAGTGAATGATGCCACCCTTGTCACAACGAAACCGAACCTGACCCTTACGAGCGTTATTAACTGCGTTGGCGACGTCGGGTGTAACCGTTCCAACCTTGGGATTAGGCATCAAACCGCGTGGGCCTAATATCTGCCCAAGCACACCGACAACGCGCATGGCGTCTGGCGCTGCGATGACCACATCAAAATTTAAATCGCCGCCTTTGATCTTTTCGGCCAGGTCTTCCATGCCGACTTCGTCTGCACCGGCAGCGGTCGCCTTATCAGCGGCTTCGCCCTGCGCAAATACTGCGATCCTGACGGTTTTTCCCGTGCCGTTTGGTAGCACAGTCGCGCCGCGTACAACTTGGTCAGATTTACGAGCATCGATACCAAGATTCAGGCTAATATCAATAGACTCGTCAAATTTTGCGGTCGCGTTTTTCTTTACCAGCTCTAGAGCTTCTGCCAGAGGCAAAATCTGCCGCTCACCAATTTGCTCTGCAATCAATACTCTTCTTTTGCTTAATTTGGCCATCTCAGACTACTCCCTCAACCTCAAGCCCCATACTCCGCGCGCTGCCGGCAATGGTGCGTACTGCAGCATCCATATCAGCCGCCGTTAAATCAGGGTCCTTAGCACGGGCAATATCTTCGAGTTGTTCACGAGTGACTTTGCCAACCTTTTTGGTATTGGGAGTACCACTGCCACTTTTGATGCCGGCAGCTTTCTTCAATAACACCGCCGCAGGGACGGTCTTCTTGATGAAGGTAAAGCTTCTATCTTCGTAGACAGTAATCACGACTGGAATTGGAAGGCCGGATTCCATATCACTTGTTTCTGCATTGAACGCTTTACAGAATTCCATGATATTGACACCGTGCTGACCCAATGCGGGTCCAACCGGTGGGCTAGGGTTAGCTTTCCCAGCGGGGACTTGAAGCTTGATATAAGCTCCGATTTTCTTAGCCATTAGGCTCTCCTTGGTTCCGGGTGCCAACGCTGATTACACAGCTCCCCGTTAACTACACCAGTTACTTCCCTGGTGCTGACGTCAGGCTTTTTCTACCTGAGAAAAATCAAGCTCGACCGGGGTTGCCCGACCGAAAATCATGACGGATACATCGAGTTTACTTTTGTCGTAATTAACACCTTCAACGACACCGTTGAAGTCATTAAATGGGCCATCGATGACGCGAACCATCTCACCCACTTCAAACAATACTTTAGGCCGTGGTTTTTCCTGGCCTTCCTGAATACGGCCGAGGATTTCATCAGCCTCGCTTGCGGTAATGGCAGCAGGCTTATCGCCACTGCCACCCAAAAAGCCCATCACTTTTGGCACACCTTTCACCAAATGCCAGCTTTCGTCGCACATATACATGTTTACAATAACGTAGCCAGGAAAAAATTTACGTTCACTGCTACGCTTCTGGCCACCCTTCATCTCCACCACTTCTTCGGTGGGGACCAGCACTTCACCAAACATGTGCTCGAGGCCTTCGCGAGTAATACGCTCTAGCAGGGTTCGCATCACCGACTTCTCAAATCCTGAGTAGGCGTGAATCACATACCAGAGCTTCTCTCCGTTTTCTACTTCCACGCTTAGGCTCCGATGCCGAGTAGTTGCTCAATGGCCGCGCTCGACATCATGTCAAACAGCCAGAGAACCAGGCCTGCAATCACAGTAATAACGAACACAAAAAAAGTCATTTGCGTAGTTTCTTTTCTTGCGGGCCACACAACCTTACGCACTTCCGTACGCGCCTCGCGCAGAAAGTGCCACAGCTGAGCGCCAGGTTGCGTGCGAATGCCAACAACAACAGCGGCAACAATTGCTGCAACCAGAGATCCATAGGCATAAAGCTTTTGGCTATCGGTGAAATAAAAAAATCCGCCAAATCCCGCGCTAAGCGCGACCACGACCATTATCTGTTTTATACGTTCTTGCACTGCCAGCCCTAAGTTACCGATTTTGCCAACTAAGCTTGGCAGGCCAGGAGGGAATCGAACCCCCAACCTGCGGTTTTGGAGACCGCTGCTCTGCCAATTGAGCTACTGGCCTAGCTGACCCACACAAAACTCTCAGGGTTTGATTATTCGATTACCTCAATGGCTCTCTGATTTAACCCTAATCTGTTTGCTCTACCCTGGGGTTTAGTCCTGATGGCTTGAGCTCTTAGGATTTAATCTTGGT
>JAHRWJ010000230.1 GCA_019090185.1 Immundisolibacteraceae bacterium | reverse complement strand
TAGAGCGCCGTGCTAGCTGCCCAAGATAATCTATTTCAAAACCAACCAAGTTAAACCTAATTCAACAATCTAAAACCAAATGCACCACCCTCCCCCCGCGCATATAACCATTCCGGTCACGCGCATCAGTTAGTACATTTCATGAATATAAACGAACTTAAAGAAAAACCCGTTGCTCAGCTGGTCGAAATGGCTCAGTCCGACGACCTCACCAACATCAGCCGCCTGCCTAAAGAAGAGATCATCTTCGCGCTGCTTAAAGCGCATGCCAAAAAAGGTGAAGATATCTATGGCGAAGGCGTGCTCGAAGTGCTCCAGGATGGCTTCGGCTTTCTGCGCTCACCGCGCAGCTCCTACGTGGCAGGCATCGACGATATCTATGTATCGCCTAGCCAAATTCGCCGCTTTGGCCTGCGCACTGGCGACACCATCGCCGGCAAAATCAGACCACCGAAAAATGGCGAGCGCTATTTTGCATTACTAAAGGTTGCCGAAATTAATTTCGACACCCCGGAAAATGCTCGCAACAAAATTCTGTTTCAAAACCTGACACCACTGTTTGCAGAAGATCAGCTGATCCTGGAAACCGGTAACGGCACCACCGCTGATATCACGCCGCGGTTAATCGACATGATCGCGCCGATTGGTAAGGGACAGCGCGGACTCATCGTCTCATCGCCCAAGTCCGGTAAGACCATGATGCTGCAAAGCATCGCCCACTCCATCGCCACCAACCACCCGGAATGCTATTTAATCGTCTTGTTGATTGATGAGCGCCCGGAAGAGGTCACCGAAATGTCTCGTTCGGTACGCGGCGAAGTGGTCTCCAGCACCTTCGATGAGCCCGCTACCCGCCACGTGCAGGTCGCAGAAATGGTCATCGAAAAAGCCAAACGGCTGGTCGAACATAAACGTGACGTTGTTATCCTGCTCGACTCCATTACCCGCCTGGCACGGGCCTATAACACCACCGTTCCATCATCAGGCAAAGTTCTGACCGGCGGTGTCGATGCCAACGCCCTGGATCGACCGAAGAAATTTTTCGGCGCAGCCCGTAACGTCGAGGAAGGCGGCAGCCTGACCATCATCGCCACCGCGCTGATTGAAACCGGTTCGCGCATGGATGACGTGATCTACGAAGAATTCAAGGGTACCGGCAACATGGAGATCCACCTGGATCGCAAGATTGCCGAAAAACGCATCTATCCAGCGATGAATATCAACCGCTCCGGCACCCGCCGTGAAGAGCTGATGATCGCTGCGGACGAACTACAGAAAATCTGGATTTTACGCAAATTGCTACATCCGATGGATGAGCTGGCCGCAGCCGAATTTCTGCTCGACCGCATCAAAGCGTCTAAATCCAACGCAGAGTTTTTTGCATCAATGAAAAGTTAAAGCATCATTGGGCCCGCAACGCAGCAGGCCTTTTGCTGTTTTTAACCACCAATAGTTCAACCGTTATGGTCACCATAACCAGGCAAATTGGGTTTGCACTGCACGGCGGTCAATCCCAACCACCCTTTTTCGGAGATAAAAAATGAAATCACCTATTCGTGTTGCGGTCACCGGCAGCGCTGGTCAGATCAGTTATTCCCTACTGTTTCGTATCGCCGCAGGCGACATGCTTGGCAAAGACCAGCCGGTTATTCTGCAGTTGCTGGAAATCACCCCTGCACTGAAGGCCCTCGAAGGGGTGATCATGGAACTCAAGGACTGCGCATTTCCATTGCTGCAAGACATCGTTGCCACCGACGACGCCAATGTTGCCTTCAAAGACGTTGAATACGCGCTACTGGTTGGCGCTCGTCCTCGTGGCCCCGGCATGGAACGCAAAGACCTGCTGGCCGCCAATGGCCAGATTTTCGGCCCACAGGGTAAAGCCCTTAACGATCACGCCGCCAGAAATGTTCGGGTACTGGTGGTCGGCAACCCGGCCAACACCAATTCACTGATCGCCCAGTCCCACGCCCCCGATCTCGACCCAGGTCAATTTACCGCCATGACCCGTCTGGATCACAACCGCGCCCTGAGTCAGATCAGCGACAAAACCGGCACCCCGGTCACCGATATTCAACGTATGACCATCTGGGGCAACCACTCTTCTACCCAATACCCAGACACCGAACAGGTGTTAGTGGCTGGATCAGCACCATCGCTGGAACAGAGCTGGCTTGAAGATGACTTTATTCCTACCGTGCAAAAACGTGGCGCAGCCATCATCGAAGCACGCGGTAATTCAAGTGCAGCATCAGCCGCCTCTGCCGCCATCGACCACATGCGTGACTGGACTTACGGCACCGCCGAAGGTGACTGGGTCAGCATGGCTATCCCAAGTGACGGTAGTTACGGCATTGCCGAAGGCATCATCTACTCTTTCCCGGTCACCATTAAAGATGGCAAGTATTCCATCGTTCAGGGACTGAAAATCAGTGACTTCAGTCGCCAGCGTATGGATGCAACCGCCGCCGAACTCCTCGAAGAAAAGGCCGCAGTAGCAGAGCTGCTGGGCTAATTCAGAGGGTTAACATAGCCCCGACCAGAACCCTGGTCGTTAAAGATCATAAACCTGCGGCGACCAGTGCTTGTCGCCGCAGGGTCTATCACGTATCATGCGCCGCCCGTTGCCAACTGAGCGCTTACAGTACTTCAGTCGATAACGTGGCTATCGCATATTCAACATTGGCTGTACGCGTTACTCTGCCGCCGATGTAAACCAGACCCAAACCTACGGAATAGCAGCATCATGAAACCTGAAATTCATCCTGAGTACCGGGAAATTAACGTCTCCTGCAGTTGTGGCAACACTTTTAAAACCAAGTCCACGCTGAGTAGCGAAGAGCTAAAACTGGATGTCTGCGCCAGCTGCCACCCGTTCTACACCGGCAAACAGAAAATTTCTGACACCGCAGGCCGGGTGGAACGTTTCCGCCGCCGTTACCAGCAGTAAAGATCGCCGCCTGAATCGGCCATTGCCTCAGACAATCCTGAGGTGGGTTGAACACTGGATTCAGCTATCGGACAGTCAAGTTAAAAAGTGCCGATCAAACGGCGAATTTTCGCTTGTCCGACAGCAACCAGCATTCGACCGAAAAATAAGATCTTCTAAAAAGGCGCTCCTGCAGAGCGCCTTTTTTATTGCCTGCTGGTTGACCATATTTTCAAGCTCAGCAGCAACCTGTCCACCACTACCGGTTTCTGATCAGGGCATCATCAAACAGGTTATCGATGGCGATACCGTCCACCTGACCGATGGCCGTAAAATCCGAATGCTGGGCATCAACACCCCGGAAATAGACCACCGACACGGTAACTCCGAACCCTTCGCAATCGAAGCGAGAAAATACCTGCTGTCATTGGTCCCCCCCGGAACCCGAGTAAAACTGCAGCTCGATCAGCAGCGCCACGACCGATATCAACGCCTACTGGCCCACCTGCAAACAACCGACCATCGCAACCCCGGCAAACTACTGCTCGAACAGGGGCTCGCGACTCTGTTGGTAATACCACCCAACACCGCCTCCGCTGCCTGCTATGGAAAAGCCCAGCAACAAGCTCGCCAACAACAACTGGGCATCTGGAACCACCCCAGGTACGCCATCACCCCAGTAACTGAACTCACCACCGATGCCCATCAACTCGGCTACCAGCGTATTAGCGGTCGAGTCCGCCGCACCAGCCAGAGCCGCAAGTATCACTACCTGGAACTTGGTGACCAGCTAGCCATCCGCATTCAAAAACAGCATTGGCAGCATTACTTTCGGCAACCATTGGGATCATCCTGGCCAGGCGCGGCCAACCTGCAACAGCTGCAAGGTGCCATGCTAGTGGTCAGCGGCTGGCTGCATAAATCCCGCAACTCTGGCAAGCAACAAAACCATGCCTACCAAAAGCCCCTGCAGATGAAAATTGAGCACCCGGCAGGGTTAGAATGGCTACCATGAAAAAAACACTCAGCTCCTTATTGATACTGCTGCCATTTTTAATCACCGGCTGCGCCGTTAACCCGGTCAGCGGCCAGCGTGAAATGGTGCTGATGTCCGAATCCCAGGAGATTGCCGCCGGCCGCCAGAGCCACCCAAAAATCATCGCCCAGTACGGCAGATACGACGACCCGGCACTACAGGCCTATGTCAGCCGCATCGGCACCGAACTGGCCCAGCAGAGCCACCGCGCCGGGCTGGTCTACCGCTTCACCGTGCTCGACTCCACCGACATCAACGCCTTCGCCCTGCCAGGTGGCTACATCTACATCACCAGAGGGCTGCTAGCCTACCTCAACAGCGAAGCCGAACTAGCAGCCGTTCTGGGCCATGAAATCGGCCATGTCACCGCTCGCCACGGGGTGCGCCAACAGACCGCAGCAACCGCCGCCGGTTTGGGCTACACCATTGCCTCGATACTGCTGCCTGAGCTGGGTAACAGCGCAACATCAGACCTTTATGGAATGCTCAGTAACGCGCTGTTAAGCGGTTACGGCCGCGAGCACGAGCTCGAAGCTGATCGCCTGGGTGCAGAATATCTGGCTCGCACCGGTAGCGACCCTCAGGCGATGATTGCGGTTATATCCGTATTAAAAAATCAGGACCAGTTCGGCCGCCAGCAGGCCAAGGCCGAAGGCAGAGAACATCAGGGCTATCATGGCCTCTTCTCTAGTCACCCGAGCCACGACACCCGCCTCCAGCAGGTGGTGGCCCAGGCCCAGCATCTGCTGGTTAATGGCACACCAAAAACCAACCGCCAACCGT
>JAHRWJ010000229.1 GCA_019090185.1 Immundisolibacteraceae bacterium | reverse complement strand
TGGGCAACATTGAGGTGAGTCGGGCGCTGGGCAAAAAAAAGCATAGCAACATGAAAATTACCGTGTTTGCGCACACCGCCCATGCGGCAAAGTTTAATCAGCTGCTTGCCAGCTACAACCCGGATTCAGCCGTGGATACGGTTCAGGTCGAACAGATTGGCCCAGCTACAGCGATCGAGCTGGAACAGCGAATTCGGCAGGGAGAATGGGTGGTGCTAGCTGGGGATAGAGTTCCTGTTGCTGGCCAGAAGCGGGTCAGCGAAGTTCAGTTTCTGGGTGATCCAGCTCCTTTCTCGCACGGCCCGATTATTCTCGGTGCACTGTTAAAATGCCCAGTCTATATGATGTTGTGTATCAAGCAAGGTGAGCAGTTTGAGTTGGTTTTTGAAAAGCTGGCGGACCAAATAGTGCTGCCTCGTCAAGATCGTCAGTCAGCGATTGATGGCTATTTAGGTCAATATGTCCATTTGTTAGAAAGATATTGCCAGGCTTACCCTGAACAGTGGTTTAACTTCTTTGACTTTTGGGATGACAATTCTGGCTCGACTGGCCAGCAACAATCACAACCGCAGCGATCCACCAACTGATGATATCGGCGACTATCACCACAGAGATTCAGTTTTATCACCTCGACCCCATGAAAGTGGTCTGGCACGGTAATTACCCGGAGTTTTTCGAGCAGGCCCGCAGCCGTTTGCTGACCAGACTCAACTATAACTATGCGGAAATGGAAGCATCGGGTTTCCTCTGGCCGATTGTAACCATGGAAATTAAGTATGTTAGGCCACTGGTTTTAGGGCAAAAAATTAGTGTCACGGCGACCCTGATCGAGTTTGAGCAACGAATGAAAATTCGTTACCTGATCGTCGATGCTGATAGCGGCCAGCGCCTCACCAAAGCGGTGACGACCATGGTGGCGGTGGATGAAAAGAGCGGGCAGATGTGCTTTGGTTCACCGCAAATTTTTCTCGACAAGGTAGCTCAATGGTCCGCCGGTTAGCTCAATTTTGCATGGTGTTCTTCTCTCTGTTCGGTGGCGTTGTTACCGCTGCAGATCTGAGCCCGGCGAGTGTTGAGCAGAACCTGTTTGGCCAGTTTAAGCAGTTACGCTACTTAACCGGGTTTGACCAGCCGATCAGCTCTTCTGGCAGGTTTCGGGTCGGTGCAGATCAGAACCTAATCTGGCATACCCTGCTGCCGTTTGAAAACCATTTGCAAATATCCAGTAGCGGTATCACCCAGCGCATCGCCGGTGAGCAGGTCATGCAGTTGGCCGCCTCGAAGCTGCCAGCAGTGAAACTGTTTGGAGATCTACTGCGTATCAGTTTGGCCCAGGAGTGGCAGCAGCTTGAGCAGCAGTTTGGTATTCAACCGCGCTTTGATGGTCAGAATTGGGCTTTCGAAATCGACTCCGAGCAGTTAACCAGCCGTTTTGGGTCGGGTTTGCCGCTTGAGAAAATTGCTATGCAAGGGGGGCAGTTTGTTGACAAGTTGATTCTGCAGCGGGGGCAGGGGGATTACGACATCATCACGTTCGAATATCAGACTCAGTTGCCCGGTCTGTCTGATCCGCTCACTGCATCGCCCGACCGACCTGCCGTTGTAGACCCACAACCTTGACGCGGCTTCTGCCTCTGGGCTGGCTAAGCTGTCTACTGTTGGCGGCGCTGTTTGTAGCGGTCAGATTAATGAGCGGCTTTGCGCTTGAAGCAAATATGCTCGCCCTGTTACCGAATGACTCTGGTGATGCCTGGGTGGAGGAGGCTAGCGCAATCGTTGCCAATAAAATTGGTAACCGGGTTGTATTGGTAGTTGGACATACGGGTTTTGACCGTGCTAACCAAGCCCTGCAATCATTGCTATTTGAGTTAGAGCGGCAGGAGCTTGGGGTTCGCCAATCGCAACTTTCTACCCAGCAGATAGAGAGCTTTCACAGCCGATTGCTTGCCAGCAGCAGCGGTCTGCTTTCCAGGTCGGACCGGCAATTGATGCAGACGGAGCGCTCTAAGGAACTGGTGCAGCGCGCTCGGGCCCAACTGTTTTCACCCATTCTTATGGTCGGCGGCGGCACTGTTAGTGACGACCCACTGTTCCTGTTCTCCCGTTTTTTGGCGGACAAAGCGACGATTTCTGCTCAAAAAATGCAGTTTCGGGAAGGGCTGTTAACCCGCGAACATGATGGTAAACATTTCGTGTTGGCGACCTTGTTGCTCACCGGTGAGCCTTTTGATCAGAACTTTCAGCAACGCTTTAGCCAGCTATTTTCCGATACTCGGCAGCAGCTGATTCAGGCTGATTCAGGCTTGCAGGTTTTAGCTACGGGTGCGCTTTTTTATGCCAGTGATGCGGTTGAACAGGGGCGGCGCGATTCGCTACTGATAGGCTCGGTTTCTCTGCTCGCTGTTATTGGCTTGCTGGTGGGATTATTTGGTAGCTTGCGACCGCTGTTATTGAGTCTGCTCTCTATTAGCGGCGGATTAATCGGTGGGCTGGCGGTGATATTGCTGTTGTTTGAGAAGATCCACCTCATTGCGCTGGTGTTTGGTGCTGGCATCATCGGTATATCGGTGGATTATGCGATCCACTATTTTTCTGAAGGGCTAGGCGCTGATCCGGTAACGCCAGCGCAGAAACTCAATAGGGTGTTACCGGCACTAACCCTGGGAATGATCAGCTCAGTCATCGGTTTTGCCACCCTGGCGCAAGCGCCATTTCCTGGCCTGCGACAGATAGCGGTGTTCTCTGCGGTCGGGTTAGTTTGCGCCTATATGACTGTGGTGACTGGCTTCACCTGGCTGGACAAAAAAACCGCTTATCCCCACAGCAACCGTCTACTGGCCCTGGCCAAGCAATTCGATCGGCTGGTGCATCGGTGGGTTGGTGATCATGCGGCAATAGTGCTGCTGGTGATACTGGTTGGCGGCGGGGTAACACTGGCTCGAACCCTGGTCGCAGATGATGACCTGCGTCAGCAGCAAACTGTCTCAGCGGAACTTAAAGAACAGGAGCACGCGATTCGGTCCCTGTCCGGTGTGGATAACGCAACCCAGTTTTTTCTGGTGTCGGGTAGCTCCAGTGAGGCAGTTCTACGTGCCGAAGAGCAGTTGACCAGTCGACTAGATCAACTGATAGATGAAGGCCAGATTACGGGTTACAACAGCATCTCAACCCTGGTGCCCTCTGCCCAGCGTCAGGCAGAAAATCAGGCGCTGTTGCGGCGACATCAGGCCAGTGCTGAGGTGGGTCAATATTATCGGTCATTAGGATTATCCACTGTGGCCAGGGCAGGGCCAGAGAACATGCCTCTGCGTCTTAACCAGCTCAATGATGCTGGGGGTGATCATCTGTCTGGTCTGCTGGTCAGCAACGAAATTGGCCGGGTTGTGCATATGGTGACCCTGTCCGGGGTTGTCCAGCTTAAACCGCTGGAGCAGGCTGCCATTGGCCTTAATTCAGTCCAGCTAGTTGACCAGACCAGCCGTTGGAGCCAGGTTTTGGAGACCTATCGTCAGCGCGCGATTGCCTTGTTGATGGTGGCTGTCGGGCTAATCTGGCTGTTTTTGAGTTGGCGATATCGGCCACTAAGAGCAGCCATTATCGTTGCAGTACCCACCGCAGCTGTGGTGCTGACCCCACTGGTTACTAGCGGGCTATTGGGCGAACCATTTACTTTTTTTAGCGCCATGGGTTTGATGCTGGTATTGATGATGGGAATTGATTTCGCCCTGTTTTATGCCGAGGCCCCAGAGCCGCAGCGGCCCGTCAGCCTGTTTGCTAACGGCCTGTCCGCAATTTCAACCATGCTCGCTTTCGGGCTGATGAGTTTGAGTGCAACTTATGCGGTACACGCTTTTGGTATCACGATTCTGGTCGGTATCTCGTTAGCGTTATTGCTATCACCGTTGGCAGCAAGGCGGGCCTGATGCGAAGACGAAACAGATGTCACCGCCTATTCGCTAAGCCCGCGCGAGCCATCCTGCGCTCAGTGATACTGTCCGCGTTGATGGTAGCGTTACCCGGCTGTGCCTTGTTTTTTGAGGCGGATATTAGAGACCGCTTTCAAGTTGGTGATCAACTCGATTTTGGTTTTCCAGCCTGGCAACCGCCTGAGTTCAATGGTGAGCTGGTGCAGCAAATTAGCGGTGGTTATACGGATAGGCAGTTTTCTCTGCAGACCCAGGTTAGTGTTAATCAACAGCGGGTTAAAATAGTGGGCGTTGATGCCTTCGGCCGGCGCGGTTTTGATGTCAGCTGGGGGGTTAACGGGGTGTCAATTAGCTCCGCAGCATGGTTACCTAGCCAGCTCGATTCTCGGCAGATATTGGCGCACCTGGTGATGGTTTACTGGCCCGAACCGGTGGTACAGAGCGCGGTTGGTGGTATCGGTAATTCGGCATTAGGGCAGGTGGTTACTGTTGATTTAGAGAGGGGTAATCAACGCCGTATTATCGGTAATCAGGTCAGTGGGATTCTTATTGATTATGCGAGCCAGCGGCAAGAAGCCTGGCAGGGTACGACCCGAATATCCCATGCTGATTTTGGTTATGAGTTAGTGATTCGATCTGTAGAAACAGGGCCGTGAAAAAAAATATTTTTTTAAACGAATTAGGCATTATCTGTCCATTGGGTGCCGGTAAACAGGCGGTCGCTGATCAGCT
>JAHRWJ010000228.1 GCA_019090185.1 Immundisolibacteraceae bacterium | reverse complement strand
TTTTTGGCCGGACAATTTAAATCCCGATCCGTCTGCTTTGGCCTGGGTAGTAATCGCCATCGAGTTGCTACCAGCGTTGGGTTCGGTGATAGCGAAACAGAACACCTTTTCACCGCTACAGCCCGCCGGTAGATAATTTTTCTTTAAGGTCTCAGAGCCATAGTGGTCGAGTAGGCTCAAAACCATAGTTGGTCCCACCACCATCATAAATAGCGGTAATCCGGCGCCGCTCATGCCCTCCATCAATAGCGCCATTTCGGTCATGCCTAAACCGGCACCGCCATACTCCTCAGACACCATCACCCCAAGAAAACCGTCGTCGGCAATCTGCTGCCAGAGCTGTTGAGGAAATTCCTGAGCATCCGATTTTTCTCGCCAGTAATCGCTACCGAAGGATTCAGCCAGGTTAGAGCCGTAATCCAGAATCATCTGCTGTTCGAAGCTAAGTTGAAAGTCCATCGTCTATTCCTAAAGTTCTAGTGGGGTATTAGAGTGAAAGCTACGCGCCTGGCTTGAGTCTAATCAAACTTGGGCGCCCGCCTCTGTCCAAATGCGGCCAATCCTTCTGACACGTCCCGTGACGCCATTGCCTCCGCTGCGACATGGACCTCCAAATCCAGCCCGCGCTCCAGGGAACCGGCAAGGCCATCAACGACGAGCCGTTTCATGGTCATCAATCCACCTCGGCTGCGGCTACCGAGCGTTTCACAATACGCCATCGCCCTGACATAAAGCTCCGCTTCGTCTTCAAGATAATTGACCAACCCCCACTGCTGGGCCGTAGCCGCATCAATCCAGCGCGCACTGAACATCAGGTCCATCGCACGGCGCTGGCCAATCAATCGTGGCAAACGTTGACTACCACCCCATCCAGGCACCAGGCCATATTGGGCATGCTGATCGCCAAATTTTGAATCGTTTGCCGCAAAGACCAGATCGCACGCAAGCATGAGTTCAAGACCGCCGGCCAGGCAAAGTCCCTGAACCGCTGCGATCACTGGAAGTTGCGAAGTTTCCATCCGCCTTAACACGCGATGGCCAAGACGTATAAATTCATCGAAGCGGTTTTCACCCCGGTAGGTTTCAACTTCCTGCAGGTCTGCACCGGTACAGAAATGTTTTCCTGTGGCGCAGATCAATACCGAACGAATCTGGCTGTTATTTTCGAACTGATCCAGCGCCGCATCGATATAACCGTGCACACTGGTCGACAGGCAGTTAAATTTCTCGGCGCGATTAAGCTCGATCACACCGACGCTACCCCGCTCAGAAATAATCACCGCTGGTTCTTGCTCATCTTCCATTTCTGTACTCCTGAAGCTCTCTTTAGGGCTATTGCTGTAGGCTGTAACCCGGCCTTAATAGCGGCTCCGCCCATGCGTAAATGAACCTAACCTACTAACAATAGTTGGCATTGCTGGCAACCCTGCTGATGCTGGTTACATCAGCCATAGGGCACGGCCACACGGCCGACGGTTTCTCTGGCAATAATCATTTTCTGAATTTGTGCGGTGCCATCACCAATCTGCAGACCCAACACATCACGCAAGCGCTGTTGGTGCGGTAGCTCCTTGGTGTAGCCCATATGACCATGAGTCAATAAACATTGGTGAATCGCGTCGTAGGAGAGTTTAGGCGCCCACCATTTGAGCATTGCCGCTTCTTTGGTGTGCGGCCGGCCCTGATCACGCAGCCAGAGTGTCTTATAGGCCAGTAATTGTGCTGCGAGTAGCTGGGTATCGAACTCAGCGAGGGGCTGAGTTACGCCCTGATATTTAGCGATCGGCAAGCCAAAGGCTTCTCGTTCAGTGGTGTATTGCCAGGTCTCTTCCATCGATGCCATGGCTGGAGCCAGACATTGCAACGCAATCAGCGCACGGCTGTAGTCAAATCCATGCATGATCTTGCCGAAACCTTTGCCCTGCTCACCAATCAGGTATTTGGCGGGCAATTCTGCTTTATCAAAGAAGATTGACCCCCGGCCTACCGCCCGAGTGCCCACATCATCATAGTCGGTCGTAGTAATCCCTGGCAGGTCCATCGGTACCAGAAAGGCACTCACCCTCTTGGCGTTTTCTTGTTCTGTACCGGTACGAGCAAACAGCAGAAGAAAATCAGACTCACTGGCAAAAGAGATAGAAGCTTTCTCGCCAGATAATATGTATTTATCGCCCTGAAGATTCGCTTTAAGTTTTAGATTTCCGGCATCAGAGCCTCCCCCTGGCTCGGTTAAGCCGAGTCCCAAAATGAGCTCTCCGGCACAGACTCCAGGAACCACATCCATCGCCAGATCCGGCGCTGCCTGTGCCAGCAAACTGCCATTCAACGATGCCAATAACTGTACGTAAGAGACATTAAAATCGGCTCGGGCAACCTGCTCCACGATCACCCCTGCGGTTACCGCATCTAAACCCAAGCCGCCGAATTTTTCAGGAAGTTCAGCGCCAATAAATCCAAGGTCACCCATTTCCCTGAGCAGGGCGCGGTCAATTTTTCCATCCTGCTCACGCGACTGGTACTCAGGAGCCAGCTTGTCCTCGGCATAACGCTGCACTGCCTCAGCGATGGCAAGTTGATCTTCGGTAAAATCAAAATTCATTAATCATCTCTTAATTTTATAGCCAGGGATTTTATATCTGGGGATTTCGTATCTGGAAGCTTTAAGTCCGGGGAGGGGTATGTTCAGACTTTGCCATTGAGCCACTGTTCAACTCGATATTCAGCGACTGCTAGGAGTCTGCCAAATAAGCATCGACCTCCATTTCAACCAGAACATCCGGGTCAAAAAAGCCCTCAACATGGAGCAGCGAGGTTGCCGGATTAATTTCCCCAAACACCTCCTGATGCGCCCGGCCAATATCCCATAAATGTTCCATATTGGTGATATAGATCCGACTGCGAATAACGTCTTTCAGACTCGCCTCAACCGCCTCCAGGGAGGCAGCAATATTTTTCAGCACCTGCACCGACTGTTGATAAACATCGCCCTTGCCAATGATCTCGCCAACCAGGTCTGCACGTGGTGCGGTGCCAGAGACGGCAATCATATTGCCGATACGGGACGCCTGCGAATAGCCGAACTGGTCGGCGAACTGTGGCGGCGCTGCTAACTGTTTACGGGTCATTATCCACTCCTCATTTTTGAAAGTATGATCATTAAGCTTTTCTGGCTGCGTCTATTTTTGGCTGAATCGGTTGAGGCCGCTTTTCGGGGAAATCGGTATGACCCTGAGCAACGATTACTTACCGCCTACAAAGAGTTTCTTTGTCAAGATATTCAGCCCTTCTCCAACTCAGCCAGGTTATCCCCGCGGTCTTTCGATTAACAATCATCATAAACAGTGCTAGATGCTGCCAACCTTAACCCGGCATTCAACCGCCAGGCTCAACAAACAGTGATTTTTGGGTGGTTTTGATAAACCGCGGCGGCAAAAAAAGGCTGCCCGAAGGCAGCCTTTGATCACGGTTTTCGATGTAATAAATAGATTCTAGTCCATCCAGTTAGGCATGATTTCAGTCGCCCATAATTCTAGATTACGCATCATCAGATCATGGGGAATAGGTCCGGGGTACTGCCACATGAGGAAGTACTCAGGATTATGTTTCTTCACCATCTGTTCGATCTGACGATTGATGTCATCCGGAGTGCCGACAAACTCAAAGCCAGACTCGCGCAGATAGTTGTAGTCACACTCTTTTGAAATGGGGTCGGTATTGCCCTTCTTGCGGAAAGCCTCATTAAAACCGATGGGAGCAAACCATTTAGGCCAGACAAAACCGTTGGCACGCTCCGCGTGGTAATGGGCTTCATTGCGATCACGGGAGACAAAAGTATCACGGAAGATGCCAATGTTCTGACCATAAGCAAAGTTATGGCCAGCCTCAGCAGCAGTTTCCTGATAGGTGGTAAACAGATCAGTCAGGGTTTCGTCACAGGTCGACAATGCAAAGGGGGCAATCGCTTCACGAGCACAAAATTCAAAGGTGCTTTTACTAAACGAAAAGGGCTGGAAAATCGGTGGATGGGGATCCTGATAGGGCTTAGGCGCAATACCAATTTCAGTAATCATGCCGTTCTCATCCTGACCCTGGCCAAACTCACTGACCGCGTCATGATCAAAATGAAGATTATCAGGCGGTATGGTCCAGTGTTCTGACTTATGACTGAAGGTATCGGTGGTCCAGGCCTTTTTGAGGATTTCATAATGCTCATAAAACAGCGCATTATTTTTCAGATCAGTTTCAGATTTATCTGACATGGTGCCGCC
>JAHRWJ010000227.1 GCA_019090185.1 Immundisolibacteraceae bacterium | reverse complement strand
CCGAGGTGGATAGCAAGAAGGCCAGCATTAAGCTGAACCAGTGGGTGCGGCTGCACGACTACAACATTGCCCAGAAGGTGATGGTGATTGTGGAGCATTTCAGGGGCACGGTGATGGGCCTGCTGAACGGCCATGCCAAAGCAATGGTGGTGACCGGCTCGCGCAAGGAGGCGGTGCGCTACAAGCTGGAATTCGATAAGTACATACAGAAAAAGCAGTACAGCAAACTGCAGGCGATGGTGGCCTTTTCTGGGGAGGTGAACTTTAGCGCCACCGACCCGAATAGCCAGGGGCTGGTGGGGGAGAAGTTCACCGAGACCGGTATGAACCCGGACCTGAAAGGCCGGGATATGCGCGAGGCGTTCGATACGGATGAGTACCATCTGATGATAGTCGCGCAGAAGTTCCAGACCGGCTTTGACCAGCCGAAACTCTGCGCCATGTATGTGGACAAGAAGCTCGGCGGCCTTGATTGTGTGCAAACCCTGTCGCGGCTGAACCGGGTTTATCCCGGCAAGCAGGAGACTTATGTCCTCGACTTTTTCAACGAGCCCGATGAGGTGCTGGCGGCGTTTCAGGAGTATTACCAAACCGCGCAGCTGCTGGATGTGTCGGATCCGAATCTGATCTGGGATCTCTACGAGAAGCTGCGGGCAACGGGTATTTTCCTGTGGACGGAGGTCACCCAGTTCAGCGAAGTCTTCTTTATGAAGAACAAGAGCAATGCGGCTATCAGCAATATCTGCAGGCCCGCCGTGGAGCGCTGGCAGGGCCGCTACGCCCAGGCGCAGGCCGAGTTTACGAAACAGAAAAAGCTCTACGACCACGCCAAGTCCCTGGGTGACGCGACCTTTATCGCCAATGCCGAGGCGGACATGAAGGCGGCAAAGACCGAGCTGGATGCACTGGGGCTGTTTAAGGCTGATCTGGTGTCGTTGACCCGCTATTACGAATTTATGTCGCAGATCGTCAATTACGACAGCAATGACCTGGAGAAGCTGAGCCTTTACGCACGCCACCTGGCGCCGCTGCTGCGCGAAAAAACCCCGGACGATGATCCGATTGATCTGAGTTCGGTCGAGCTGAGCCACTACCGGCTAACGAAGATCAAGCAGCAGGATCTGACCATGGTCAAGGAAGGGGCTGCCACTGGCCTCTACGCGGCGACCGACCTGGGCACCGGCAAGGCCAGAAACAAGGAAGAGCAGTGGCTGTCGCAGATCATCACCCGGTTGAATGAGTTGTTTATCACCGACGGGCTGACCGAGGGGGACCTGATCACCTACGCCTATGCGATTCGCGACAAGGTCAGCGAAAACCAGCGGGTGATGAACCAGATTGCCAACAACTCTGCGGAGCAGGCGCTGCTGGGGGATTTTCCGGCGGCTCTTGACGATGCGGTGATGGGCAGCGGCGAGGCGCAGCAGAATCAGATGATGCAGTACCTCAATAACAAGGAGTTGCAGGCCGGGTTTCAGCGGGTGGTGTTCGATATGCTGCTGGCGAAAGGAGTAGCCGAGCCACGGGTCCAAAATTAGAGCGCGGGGTTAGTTTTTTATGCCCGGAGCCGTGATCGATCAACCTGGATACCGGGTTAAGCGGACTATATACTTGTTTTTAAAATGCAAGTATATTCATTCTCATGACAGATATAACTAACTGTTTTTAATTAATAAAACCCCATTTAAGAGCCAGTTTTCCACCCAGACCAGAGACTGTGTTTAAGGGGATAACAGCAGAGCGCTTAATCCTGACAATGGCGGTTAGCCAGCCCGCCGATGGCCATGGCCGCTACCTGCACTGGGGAAAAATCCCCACCACTATTTTTTATACTTTGAGCCGATGATCGCCACCTTTATCACCGCTGTAACGCTTCTTACCAGATGGTCGATTAGTGACGCTTGAATACCAGGCTCTGGAAAGTCTGCGGCTGCACCATCCAGCCTGGCGATTGCTGGCCAGTCCGCATGCACCGCTGGTGGCCAGCTTTCTGGAACGGGTCTTTATCAATCAAAACGCCAGAGTGATCGGCCAGGCCGACCTGGCCGAGGCATTGGAAGATGAGCTGTTTCAGCTGCGCGAACTGCACGGCGATACGCTATTTCCCAAAACTGCACTGGCCTACCTCAATGACTGGGCGGCGACCGATAAGGGCTGGCTACGCCGGTTTTATCGCCAACACTCAGATGAAGTTCAGTTTGATTTAACGCCGGCCACCGAAAAAGCGATCACCTGGTTGCAGGGGTTAAGCCAGCGCAGTTTTGTCGGCACCGAATCACGGCTGCTCACTCTATTCGAGCTGTTGCGCCAGCTCAGCGAGGGCAGCGAGCAGGATCCCGCCAGCCGACTGCAGGAGTTGCAAAAACGCCGCGACCAGATTGACCTGGAAATTGCCGAGATTGAGCAGGGCCATGTGCCATTGCTGGACGACACGGCGTTGAAGGATCGATTCATGCAGTTTAGCCAGCAGGCCCGTGAACTACTCGCCGACTTTCGTGAAGTTGAACATAACTTTCGCCAGCTTGACCGCCGAGTGCGCGAGAAAATTGCTACCTGGCAGGGTGGCAAGGGCGAATTACTGGCCCAAATCATGGGCGAGCGCGATGCGATTGCCGACTCGGATCAGGGCAGCAGTTTTCGCGGCTTTTGGGATTTTTTAATGTCACCCCAGCGCCAACAGGAATTTGGCGCCCGCCTCGACAAGGTGCTGACCCTGCCGGCAATCACAGAGATGAGTCTGGACCCACGCACCCGGCGTATTCATCATGACTGGCTCGAAGCGGGCGAATACACCCAGCGCATGGTGGCGCAGTTATCCCAACAGTTACGGCGTTTTCTGGATGACCAGGCCTGGCTGGAGAACCGCCGAATTATGGATATTATTCAGGGCATAGAAACCAAAACTCTGAATCTTAAAAACCAGCATTTGAAAAACCAGCATTTGCAAGAGCAGCCAGACGAGAATCAATCAACCCAACTAGCAACCGGACTATTCAACCCCCCATTTAAGGAGACCACGATGCATGTCGACGGCTTCGGGGCAGACATCAATATGCCGATGGAACGGCTGCTGTATAGCCCACCCATCAAGCCGATCATCAGCAGTATCAAACTCGAAACCGGCGATGAAGCGGTGAATCTGGCGGCGCTCTATTCCCAGGTGCGGGTCAACAGAGCAGCACTCACTAGCCATATTCGTGCAGCGTTGCAAATCCAGCCGCAAATCTCACTGCACCAGCTTTGTCAGCAGCGCCCACTAGCCCAGGGCCTTGCAGAGCTACTGACCTACCTGGAGCTCGGTGACGAATCCAGCGCTGGGGAGCGCTTTACCATGTTGATTGATGACACTATTGAAGACACTATTCACTGGCTGGGTGATGACCAGACCAACCGCAGCGCCACCATGCCCCGGGTAACCTACCTGCGACCCACCAGCCAACCGCCAGCCAACCGCCATGCCCACTGATATCAACAACCTGGCAGGCCTTTCTAAAGCCAATCAACCGGCAGAGTTGAGCAGTGTGATGGTGCCTCTGCTCAAGGGGGTTGTCTATCGTGATGACGAACCCCGGCGCTGGGCCGACCTGCTCAGTCTCAAGTCCCAAATCACGGACTATATCGCCGTACTTGGCCTCCAACTGATTCTGGATGAGGCAGAAGGTTATGCCTTTGTGCGTAGTCGCCCGGCAGACGATGATTCATCGGCTAGCGAATCGGCCGGGGGTGACCTCGTACCGGCCACGCCTGTTCCAAAACTGGTCTCACGACGACCACTGTCACTGCCGGTCAGTCTGCTGTTGGCGTTGCTACGCAAACGGCTAGCCGAATTTGATGCCAGCGGTAGCGAAACCCGCCTGGTGCTCTCCCTGGAGCAGATCGTCGAAATGATGCGACTATTCCTGCCCGACGGCAGTAACGAGGTCAAACTGGTGAATCAGATTGAGACCCACATCAGCAAGGTGATCAAATTGGGATTTTTACGACTGCTCAAAGCCACCAGCCCCGGTGAACCAGCCACCTACGAGGTGCGCCGGATTATCAAAGCCTTTATTGATGCTCAATGGCTAAGCGAACTCGATGCCAGACTGGCCACCTACCAGCTAGCACTAACCCCTGCTGACAACGAGACTGGTTGACATGGTCACACCGGCCAGCCAACCAGAACCAACCCCTATGGGGATTGATTTCACCGGTGAGGACAGCCTCAGCGGTTTTCGCTTAAAGCGGCTCGAGGTCTATAACTGGGGCACCTTTACCGACCAAATCTGGTCGCTTAATCTCGACGGTAAAAACGCCCTGCTCACCGGCGACATCGGCTCCGGCAAATCGACCCTGGTCGACGCGGTGACCACCCTGCTGATTCCCGCGCAGAAGGTGGCCTATAACAAGGCCGCCGGTGCTGACCAGAAAGAACGTTCGCTACGCTCTTACGTGCTCGGTTATTACAAATCCGAACGCAACGACAGCGGCAACTCCCGGCCGGTGGCGCTACGCGACCAGAACAGCTATTCGGTGATTCTGGGCGTGTTTCACAACCAGGGTTATGACCAGACCATCACCCTGGCTCAGGTGTTCTGGATGAAGACAACCCAGGGGCAACCGGAACGTTTTTTTGTCGGTGCTGAAACCGCACTGACCATTGCCGACCATTTTGCTGACTTTGGCACCGAGATCAGCGGCCTGCGCAAACGACTGCGCCAGCAGCAGTACCAGGTTTTCGATAGCTTTCCTGGTTATGGGGCCTGGTTTCGGCGTCGGTTTGGTATTAATAACGAACAGGCGATGGGGCTGTTTCATCAAACCGTGTCGATGAAATCGGTGGGCAACCTCACCGAGTTTGTCCGCAGCCACATGCTGGAACCCTTCGACATCGCGCCCCGAATTAAGGCGCTGATCGACCATTTCCACAACCTCACCCAGGCCCACCAGTCCCTGCTCACCGCGCGCCGGCAGATCGCCGAGTTGACCCCGCTGATAGACCATTGCGACCGGCATCAGCAACACCTTGATGAGACCAACCAGACCACCGCCAACCGGGAAGCACTGGCCTGTTACTTTGCCAGTCTAAAAACCGAGCTGCTCAGCCAACGGCAGCTAAAACTACAGCAGGAGCAGATCGGCCAGCAGAGCAAAAAAGCTCACCTGGCCCGACAATTCCAGGACGAGCAAGACCGGATCAATGAGTTACAGCAGCAAATCGCCGCCAACGGCGGCGACCGTATCGAACGGCTACGCCAGGACGAAGCAGACCAGCAGCAGGAACTTGAACGACGCCGCCAACAGGCCGAGCATTATCAGCAGCTGCTGGGCAAGCTGGAGATCATCGCCGCTGAGACCGCCAACGATTTTGTGCAACAGCAGCGTGAACTGGCACAACATGAGCAGCTGGCCGCCGATCAACAGGCCGAAAACAGCAACCTGCTAAACGACGTCGATTATAAATTTCGCCAACAGAATGATGATTTAAAGGCCCTGCGACAGACCATTCGTGAGCTTAAATCCCGACGCAGCAACATTGACCAAGCGCAGATCAACATCCGCGAATTGCTCTGTGAGCAGCTCAAGCTCGATGAGGCTGACCTGCCGTTTGCCGGTGAACTACTGCAAATTCGTGACGGCGAAAAGCAGTGGCAGGGTGCCATCGAGCGGCTCATGCACAATTTTGGCCTGGCACTGCTAGTGGCCGACAATCTCTACCCCAGGGTAGTGCAGTGGGTTGATAGCACCCATCTGCGGGGCCGGTTGGTCTATTACCGGGTGCGTGATCAGCAGGCCAACCGCCAGCGGTTCCCCGATCTGCATAAAGATTCCCTGGTACACAAACTGGCGATCAAGACCGATTCTGCGTTTTACCCCTGGCTGGAGCACGAAACCGCTCGGCGTTTTAACCTGGCCTGTTGCGACGACCAGGAGCAGTTTCGCCGCGAGAACAGCGCCATAACCATTAATGGTCAAATAAAAAGGCCCGATGGCCGCCACGAAAAGGATGACCGCTTTGCGGTCAATGACCCGAGCCGGTTTGTGCTCGGCTGGAGCAATCGGGAAAAAGTTGAAGCCCTTGAGCAGCAGGCCAACCGGCAGGAAACTGAGCTGGCCAAACACGCCACCAGACTGAGTCAGCTACAGAAACTCGACCGCCAGTTCCAGCAAACCCGGGACACCTTTATTGAGCTGCGCCAGTTCAAAAATTTTCAGCCACTAGATTGGCAGCCGCTGGTCAGTCGTATTAGCGCTATTCAGCAAGAACGCCAGCAGCTTGAGAATGGCTCCGATCTGCTGCAGACCCTGACCCAGCAACTGGAAAACCTGCAAAAACAGCAACAAAAAACCACCGGCAAGCTCGACCAGGCAATAACTGCTCACGCCAAAACCGAACAGAAAATTGAAGACACACAAGCCCTGCTGACCATCACTGAGGCCCTGCTTACCAGCGCCGAGCAGGAGCTACATCAGCCCCGGTTTGAGCAGCTTGACCAGCTGCTTCCCCAGACTCTTGGCGATCAACTGCTAAGCGTGGAGAACTGCGACAGACACCAGCAGGATCTGCGTAAATGGCTGCAAACTAAAATCGATAATGACAGTCAACGCATCAAGAGCTTGCAGGACAAAATTGTCAGCGCCATGAGTCATTACCAGAACCATTATCCGCTGGAGACCCAGGAGGTGGACGCCACGCTGGAGTCGGCGGCGGAATTTAGACAGATGCTGCACGCTCTGCAAGCCGACGACCTGCCCCGGTTTGAGCAGCGCTTCAAGGAGTTGCTGAATGAGAACACGATACGCGAGGTGCTCAACTTTCAGTCGCAACTCAACCGTGAACGGGAGACCATCAACGAACGTATCGCCCAGATCAACGATTCGCTAACCAAAATAGATTACAACCCGGGCCGTTACATCAAGCTCGAAGCCCAACCCACTCAGGATGCGGATATCCGCGATTTTCAATCAGAGCTGCGAACCAGTACCGACAATACGGTTACCGGATCCCAGGACCTGCCCTACTCGGAGGCAAAATTCACTCAGGTAAAGAAAATTATTGAGCGCTTTATTGGCCGCGAAGGGTTCACCGATATCGATAACCGCTGGACCACCAAAGTCACCGATGTACGCAACTGGTTCACCTTTGCCGCCTCGGAGCGCTGGCGCGAAGATGATCAGGAGCACGAGCACTACTCCGACTCGGGAGGTAAATCTGGCGGCCAGAAAGAGAAACTCGCCTACACAATCCTGGCGGCTAGCCTGGCCTATCAGTTTGGCCTCGAGTGGGGCGCAGTGCGCTCACGGTCGTTCCGGTTTGTGGTCATCGACGAGGCCTTTGGCCGCGGTTCAGACGACTCCACCGAGTATGGCCTGACCCTGTTTGATCAGCTCAACCTGCAACTGCTGATCGTCACCCCGCTGCAGAAAATCCACGTTATTGAGCCCCACGTGGCCGCGGTCGGGTTTGTCACCAATGACAGTGGCCGCCTGTCCAAACTGCGCAACCTCACTATTGAGGCCTATCATCAGGAAAAAGCCCAGGCGCAAGCCACGTGAATAAAGCAACGCCAACCTGGACTAACCGAGCAGCACTGTTACAACAACTACAGAAAACCTGGGACCGGGGGGTGTTGTTGCAACAGAGCATCGACCAGAGCGGCTTTTTCCCCAAACGGCTGGTGTTTAAAACCCCAACCAGCCGCGCGCTCAGCGACGAATTTGGTGCAGTGCGCCAATGGGCAGAGCAGGTTCAGAAAATCAGCGGTTTTCGCATTGTTTACAAAACCGTGCGCCACCGGGTGGTTGGCCAACAAAACCTGGCCGCCGAAGCCTGGATTGACTGCCTCGATGATGCCATTGCCCTACTGGGCAAGCAGCCTCAGATCAACGCTTTTAAAAACCTGGTTGAACTAACCCGACAACGGGCACCAACCCTGCTCGGCTGGGTCACCGACCATCCACACAAAGCACTAGCACTGGCTGACCAATGGCCGCGGTTGCTGGATTTTATTCAGTGGCGGCAGGCGAACCCGCACCCACAGATTTATCTGCGTCAGGTCAGTATCCCCAACCTGGATAGCAAATTCATCGAACAGCACCGGGCAGACCTAATCCCGCTGCTGGACATCTGCCTGCCAGTCGAGCAGATCAACAGCGAACAGAGCGGCGTCAAACAGTTTGAGCGGCGCTACGGTTTTTTAAGTAGGCCGATCAGGGTTCGGTTGCGCCTGCTCGACCCAAAGCTAGAGCTGATGGCCCCCCCGGCCGACCAAGCTCAGCACCGGGATAACGACATCACCCTGAGTGCCAGCGATTTCACCGCGCTCGAACTACAAACCACGTTTATTAGCCAACTTGACCGGGTATTTATTACCGAAAACGAAATAAATTTTTTGGCCTTTCCAGCCCACCCCGCCAGCCTGGTGATTTTTGGCAGCGGCTACGGCTTTGATGCGCTGGCCCAGGCGAGCTGGCTTGCGAGCAAACAGATAATCTATTGGGGCGACATCGACAGCCACGGCTTCGCTATCCTCGATCAGCTGCGCAGCAAGTTCCCCCAGGTCACCAGTTTGCTAATGGATACGGCCACACTCACTGATCATCGACAATTCTGGGGCCAGGAAACTAAACCAGAATCCCGTCCACTGCCCCGCCTTAGCGCCAACGAACAAACCACTTATCAGGCGCTGATCAACAATCGACTCGGTGACAAGCTGCGACTGGAACAAGAGCGACTGCCCTTCGCTTATCTGACCGATGCCCTGCAGCAACTGAATAATCCGGATAAATAGCATCAATATCCGTCCTCTACTCGATACTAGCGACCCTTAACTCCCTGGGAAATCGGTAGACACCGGGCGCACAGCCTGCAAAATTAGCATTCATGAACAAACCCTACCAACCGCCCTTCACCATCACCTCCGCAATCATTGGCCTGATTTCCACCATTAGTGAAAAACTGGGGCGGCTGGCGGTGTTAGAGGATGAAGCCAGCTTGCGACTGCGCCGAGTGAATCGTATTCGCACGATTCAAGGTTCACTAGCGATTGAGGGCAACACCCTGAGTGAGGCGCAAATCACGGCCATCCTCGACGGTAAGCGGGTGTCCGCACCGCCGAAAGAAGTGCAGGAAGCGCGCAATGCGATTAGAGCTTACGAGCAGGTTTCAGGCTGGCAACCGGCGGATGAGCAGCACCTGTTAAGGGCTCATCAGATTTTGATGGCGGATTTGATTGACGATGCCGGGCAGTACCGCAGCGGCAACGTGGGTGTGATGAGTGGCGATACGGTGATCCACATGGCACCACCGTCGAGACGACTACCCGGGCTGATGGG
>JAHRWJ010000226.1 GCA_019090185.1 Immundisolibacteraceae bacterium | reverse complement strand
GCACTGGTCGCCCAGGTACTTACCGATAATCCGGACCAGGTTGCGGAGTTTCGTGGTGGTAAAGAGAAAATACTGGGGTTTTTCGTCGGTCAAATCATGAAACAGACCCAGGGCAAAGCCAACCCTGGAGAAATTAACCGATTATTGCGCCAACAACTGAGTAACTAAACCATACCCAGCCCCAACGCTTAAACCTTAATCTGAGGTGAGCCCATCAGGCCGCACCGCAAGCCCTAATTCATCAAGGTAATTTTTGATTTCAGGCAACTCGATAACACTAGCCTGTACTGCCTGGGAAAGCTCGGTTTGCCAGCGCAAGTCAAAAAAGCTTTTGTCGGTCTGCTGAACATAATCCTTTTTTTGGGTGCCGTGGTGTTTAAAGTTCCAATGCTCAAGCTGCGTTGCTTCAAATTTAGCGGACAACCCCAACATCAATTTGCCCATCGTATGTTGCGGCTGCAGCACCAAATCCCGATAGCTAACCAGCTGACAATCAAGGTTATTACGGGAAATAAAACCAGTAATCTCCTGGTTCTGCCTCAACCAGCGCAATGTATAAACACGTGACAGGGGACCCAGCAGGAGCGACGGCAACCGGGCTGGATATCTGGCCGCAGTTTTAAAACGCTGGCGTAAAGCCTCGCTTGCAGTTAAATCCTCCTGCAACCAACGCCTTACCAAGGCTCTTGGGTCACGAATCAAATGAATATAACGCCGCCCGATTCCATTCGCATCACCCAAAAACCGTTCTGCCCATTGAGGCTTCTTAGAATTATCGATCAAAAGATCGGTTGATGCCGGTAACTTCTCGAACAGTAGTTCATCTAGCAGATGCAAATTGTCGGCGTTAATACCTGCAAATAGCTCACAATCGGGTTCGTCACGACAGATATAACAGGCTTTCTCGGCCCGGCGTTTGAGCCGCTTCGCCTCCCCAAGGCAAACCGACTGGCTATGGCTACCCAGCATTAATGAAAGATAATGAGAGCCCGAATAATTGCTAGCAAGCACGAACACCATGCTCTTCATTGACCCACCATTTAACCCATCAGATCCAAACTGCGCTGCATCTGCTCTAAGTTAGCCCTTACCGTATAGCCCTGATCAATAAGCCGCTGGCGACCGTTTTTACCAAACTCGGCCTGCAACTTTGCATCAGCCGCTAATTTTAAAATCGATTCAATCCATTGATCGTCACCAGTGACCACATAACCGGTATAACCATCCATTACCATCTGCTGATTCACCCCTGCAGCATCGGTCACCACCGGTAATCCGGCAGCCATGTACTGCAACACCTTTAAACCACACTTACCTCGAGTCCAGGGATTATCAATCATCGGCGCTAGACCAATATGAGCAGTCGCCAACGCCTGCGCCTCAAACTGTTCGCTCCAGTCGATTCTCAGCTGCGGCATATTCAGATCGGACAGCTCAAAATCCGCAATAACCTTAAGCCGTAAAGTGGAATTTAACGCGGCAAGCCTATTCAGGGCAGGCCGCAGTTTTTCTAGGTACTTTCGAGTTGAACGACTACCAATCCAGACCAACTCAATAATCCCGCTGTTTTTTTCGTCTAACTCCACAGGCAGGTACTGAATTTCATTAACAACGGTTGGCATCACCGCTGTATTTGGGTTGTGGCCGCTGGCGGCTTCAGCAAGAAATGGATTCCCCGCCCAAACCTGATCACAGCTCTTAACCATGCGTTTGAAGCGTCGATACCGGGTAGAAGATGGCTTGCCATTGCTGGCCAAAAAAATCGCGTCATCAAAATCAAAAACAATGCGCCGCGCAGCTCTGCGTAATAACCAGTTAGTCACCGGACCAAAGGTTTTTCGAAGTACCAGCACCACATCTGCCCGGCTTGCCGCTGCAACCATCTGGCGACGACCGCCAATATCGCTACCTGCCGCCAGAACATCAACTTGCCAACCAGATTTTGCCAATCCAGCAATAAACTGGCCTGCCCGGTAACGTGTCGAGCTACCCGCAACATCCTTTGAGATAACCAGTAAAGAGCGTTTATTGCTTTTCATAAATGGCAAAGATTTCGTCGCCACGCCCTAACATTGCGGCGAGACCAACATAGACTCTCGAGACCACCCGCATAATGCCAATTTTTCTCGAGGGCTTGCCGCTATTTTTACGATGATAATCCCAGCTATTAAGAACAATTTTAGGCGATGTAAAGGTTTTACTGACACTCTGTTGTAAGCCCGCCTGATTGGCTATTTGCGTTAAATTTCCCGGTGTAAACAAAACCAGATGCCTTGGGGGGTCATTGGCGTACCAATTGGCGCCAAACCAGCGCCGTCCAAGCGCATTGCTATTGGGTGTTCTGATTAGCAAGCGGCCGCCGGGTCGCAACAACCGGTTTATCTCTGCCATAAATTGTTTTGGCTCTGGCAAATGCTCAATCAGGTGACGGGCAGTAATTAAATCAAAACTCGCACCGGCAAATTGTGCCTGTTCCAACGTTCCAACGCTGATCTCTAATCCTGCCAAAATCCCTGCCTGCGCCGCAGATTCACTGAATTCGACTCCGCTTGCATGCCACCCTAAAGCAGAGAGCTTCTGCACAAATTTACCATTCCCACAGCCCACATCTAGCGCATCCCCGCCCTGATTAAACGGCACTTCATCCCGGTAGAAAAAAAACGATGCAAGTCGACCTAGCAACCGCTGCAACCCACCTTTTGCCAATGATCTATAACCAAAATGACTCGCCAATACCCCGCGACGCAGCCAGCCAAACGACTTAGTAACCGGCGGCTGGTCATGATCAAGATAGTTATCAGGGTAAAAACCGGCAATCGTCTGAGCATCTGGCGCTGGTGCCTGGTACAACGCCCCACAGTCACAACACTCACGATAATAAAAATCACCCGGAAGCCCCATCAACTGATCCCGGCCGACAAAAACTTCCGAACCAGACCCTTCACAAAGCGGGCACAAGACGATGGCATTCATCTCAGGCATCGGCAGCTTTACTGACTAGAATATCTTCCATAATCAGGTATTCCAGGTCCGAACCATAAAACATATTCAGGGCATCCTCGGGAGAGCAAACCATCGGTTCACCGCGGCGATTTAGGGAGGTATTCAACAACACCGCATTACCCG
>JAHRWJ010000225.1 GCA_019090185.1 Immundisolibacteraceae bacterium | reverse complement strand
CGGTCTTTACCCTGACCATCTCACTTTGGCCAAAGCTTTTGATTTGACTGGGGTTTACCACACTCACCGCGTGGCCCTGATCAAACAGATACTCACTCAGGGCTTCACCGTAAATACCGGTTGACTCCATACAGGCAATGACTGAATCCACCTTCTGTTTTTCTAGCCAGCCGCTGAGCGTCTATTCATATAGAATCGAAACCCTACACGCGAGGGGCCTCATTACATGAGCCTGTGGAACAGTAATTTAGTGCAGAGTCATTTAAATAAAAGCCTTCAATTATTTCGGAACAGGGTGTTTTGCATGGTAACCACACGGTCGACTCTTCCCGGTTTGGCGTTAACGCTTTGCTGATCATCAAATGACAATAGATCTTAATCATCAATGGATGGAGTTGGCGCTGGCGCAAGCTGACCTGGCCGCTGAGCAGGGGGAAGTGCCTGTTGGTGCTGTGGTGGTTTGCGATGGCGAATTAATTGCTGTTGGCCACAATCTAACCATTGCCGATTCTGACCCGACTGGACACGCTGAAATTGTTGCGCTACGACGGGCCGGTCAGCAGCTGGGTAACTACCGATTGGTTGAGTGTGACCTCTATGTGACTCTGGAACCCTGTGTGATGTGTGTCGGGGCGTTGGTTCACGCCAGGATTAATCATCTCTATTTTGCTGCGGATGATCCCAAAGCGGGTGCGGTGCGCAGTGCGATGAGATTGCCCAGCGCTGAGCATTTCAACCACAAACTAGACTGGAGCGGTGGGCTGATGGCAGAGCCAGCTAGCCAGATGCTTACCGAGTTTTTTCGCAGCCGTCGCCGAGTACGGCGACAAGCCTTGTTTGACTGAGCAGTGCTCACCTAGCAGATTAATCGAGAATTAAGTAGCTGGTCGACACCCCTGGTGTTGAGCCTCACCCAATAGCTCGCATGACGGGCTAAAGCGGTGGTTTTCTCGGTGCCATGATTTTGGCGTCAGTTTTATATCCGGTGTACCTTTCTCGCCACCAAGCTTCTAAATTATCTTATAAGTTATATTTAACTCATTGAAATATATGGGTTAAATCTGATTTTGTGAATTGGCATGGCAGTTGCTAAGTTCTGAGTTGTCGAAACTTACTCGGAACTTTTTAATGGCTGATGAAGAAACGGACCTGGACGAGATAGACCCCCTCGAAGAGGTCAAACCTAAGGGTAGCAAGCTGGTGCTGTTTTTATCCGTTTGTGTCGGATTATTGCTGCTGGCCTTTGGTTTGGCTGCTGGCTATATCGTTGGTCAATCGACTGCGCCGGCGGTGATGGTTGCTGGTGTTGATGGCGGCGTGGAAACAGCCGCTGCTGGGCTTTTTGGAGACGAGGTCGAAGAAGAGGCCGAAGAAGAGGAAGTTGAAGAAGAGACCGAAGAGCTGGCCGATGCCATCTTTCTGAGTCTGCGCCCAGAGTTCACGGTTAACTTCAGTGATGGTGCCAAAGAGCGTTACCTGATGGCGGCTCTGGATGTGATGGCCCGTAATAAGGCGGTCATTGAAGAGGTCGAAAAAAACATGCCGGTGGTTCGATACCAGGTGTTGCGGGTGTTCGGCCGTCAGACCAACTCGGTTATGGACGAGAGCGGTAAAGATCAGTTGATAGCCGACATCTTGGCGGCTATTCAGGAGGTGGTGAAATCTCCTGAGGGCAAGGTAGAGGCGGTTTACTTTACCTCCTTCGTGATTCAGTGAGTAGATCCCATGTCTGCTGACTTACTTTCCCAAAATGAGATAGATGAACTCCTTCACGGGGTCAGTGATGACGATCTGGAAACAGATAATCTCTATCCGGATGATGGCGTTGCTCGTTCGTTTGATTTCAACAGCCAGGACCGAATCGTTCGCGGCAATATGCCGACTCTGGAGCTTATTAACGAACGTTTCGCTCGTGAGTTTCGGGTCAGCCTGTTTAGCCTGTTAAGAAAATCTGCCGAGGTTGCTGCGACCGGCATCAAGGTGATGAAATTTTCTGAGTACACCCAGGGGCTGCTGGTGCCTAGTAGCCTCAATTTAACCCGGGTTCAGCCATTACACGGTACCGCGCTATTCGTGATTGACCCCAACTTGGTGTTTACCCTGGTTGAGAGCTTCTTTGGTGGTGAAGGACGTTTTCATACCAAGATTGAAGGTCGCGATTTTACCAATACCGAGCGCCGGGTTACCGCCTTGACTCTGGAAATGGCCTACCGAGACCTGGTTAAGGCGTGGGGACCGGTGGCAAAACTGGCCTTCACGCTACACAACACAGAAGTAAACCCCCAGTTTGCCCAGATCGTCACTCCCACCGAGGTGGTGGTGGTGTCGACCTTTCAAATGCAACTCGATGGTGGCGGTGGAGAACTACAGATCTGTTTTCCCTGGGGCATGTTGGACCCACTACGGGAGGCGCTGGATTCCGGCACACAAAGCGATGGTAACGAGTTTGATAACCGCTGGTTTGAGGCACTCAAAAATGACATTGGCGAGGCTGAGGTTGATATGTCGGTGCTGCTGACGGAAACCCAGATGAGCTTACGGGATTTGCTTGATCTGCAATCCGGCGATGTGATCCCGGTTGATATTGAGCCCACGGTGACTTTGTCGGGTGAACAAGTACCACTTTTTGAGGGCCGATACGGCGCTCACGATGGTCACTACGCGGTTGAAATTTTACAGAAATATGTAGCGCCTAATGTTAATCAGGATCTGATGGTGCTCGATTAGAAATTGAGATTTTTAGTTATCGATCAAGTATTGCTGGGCCTGGGGGCCATCGGCACTTGATCCAAAAAAAGCATTTTTGACAACCAATTAACAAGCCAGGAGATTTCACGTGGGTGATGACGAGCAGGGCGGCGCAGAAGATGACCTCGGTGGTTGGGGCGATGCGATGGACGAGCAGGCGGCCAGCGATGTTCCGACCGCCTCAGAGCCGGAGGCAGCTGAATTTGATTCGCTGCAGAGCAGCGACGATGTTGTAAGCGGTGGCGTGGCTAATGGTACCAACCTCGATACGATCCTGGATATTCCGGTCACTCTATCGATGGAACTGGGTCGCACCAAAATGACGATTAATAACCTGCTGAAGCTCAACCAGGGTTCTGTTGTCGAGTTAGACCGGCTCGCCGGGGAACCGCTGGATGTGCTGGTGAATGGTTGTTTAGTTGCCCATGGTGAGGTGGTGGTGGTCAACGACCGGTTTGGGGTCCGTATGACCGATATCCTGAGCCCGAAAGAGCGTGTGAAAACACTGGCATGACCGGCTTACGCGCACTGTTAATGATCGGTTTTCTACTGGCTAGCCATGGGCTGAGTGCTGCGCCTGCAGAAGCTAATGGTTCAGCCGCCGAGTTGCTGATTGGCTCTCAAACCGATGCGGATTCAAATGCTCAACCGAACGCTGAGGATGAAGTTGCCTTGGGATCTGGGCTGGGGTCGGGTCGAAGTTCCAGTCTGGGATCTGGTATGGGCTCTGGTATGGGTTCGGGCATGGGGCAGGCTCGGCATTATCTGTTACAGAGCATGCTCATTCTCGGTGGATTGCTGATTCTGCTGATCGGTGCGCTCAAACTTTTGCGTAAGGGTGGTCATTTACAAGCCCAGTCTGGCCAGCGTCTGAAAGTGGTTGAAGCGGTGTCATTGGGAGGTTCCGACCGAGCCGTGCTGGTAAGAGTCGGCCATGAAGAGGTTTTACTCGGGGTTTCCCAGGGGCGAGTGGCACCACTGATGTTGGTCGACCCTGGGGCCAGTTCTGTTTTGGCGGGTGCAGAGCAGAGCGACTCAAACAAGGATAATCCTGACCCGGGTGTCGCCAAGCCAGGAACAGGGTTCTCGGCGTTATTATCGCGGATGCGCAGCTAATGGCCGCTCATCTTTTTGTTAAGTCGACCGGCTTGCTGGCCTTGTTGCTGGCCGCCGGTCCGGCTGTTAGTGACCCAACCTTAATGCCGTTGGTTTCAGTCACTTCGGATCCGGCGGGTGGTCAGACCTACACCTTAAGCCTGCAGATTCTATTGGTGATGACCGCGCTGACCCTGTTGCCAGCACTGCTGATGTTAACCACCTCATTTACTCGGTTTGTGATCGTGCTGGCGCTGTTGCGTCAGGCGTTGGGCACCGCACAGACACCTTCGAATCAGGTGCTGATTGGCATTAGCCTGTTTTTAACCCTGTTTGTGATGGGCCCGGTGATCGATCAGGTCTATGGGCAAGCGGTTGAACCTTATATGTCTGAACAGATCAACGCCGCAGACGCCCTCAAGCTGGGCCAGGCCCCGCTCAGTGAATTTATGCTCGCTCAAACCCGAGAAAATGATTTGATTCTGTTCGCGGATATGGCCGGTGAATCAATCGATATCGGCCAGGTACCGTTGCGGGTACTGATCCCGGCTTTTGTCACCAGTGAGTTGAAAACTGCTTTTCAGATCGGTTTTGTGATGTTTATCCCGTTTTTGATTATCGACCTGGTGGTCGCCAGCGTATTGATGTCGATGGGCATGATGATGCTCTCGCCAGTGATTATCTCAGCGCCCTTTAAATTGATGTTGTTCGTGTTGGCAGATGGTTGGGTACTGGTGATGGGCACCCTGGTGGCCAGTTTTGCGATCTGATGGCTTACATCATGGCTGGCATTCCAACCGGCATCATGGCTGGGCAGGCCCATGACTGATAACGAAGTCGTTCATCTGGTACTCGGAGGCATGGAAGTGCTGGTGATGATCTCCATGCCGATGCTGATCAGCGCGATGCTCGCCGGTTTGCTGATTGGTATGTTTCAGGCAGCCACCCAGATCAACGAAGTCACCCTGAGTTTTATTCCCAAACTGATTGTCCTGTTGATGGTGATGGTGGTGGGTGGCCCCTGGATGTTGGGGCTGATCGTCAACTACACCCGGCGGCTGTTTGAGAGCATCCCAGGCATGATCGGATGACCGGCTGGTCGACTAGCGCTGATCATTCGGACTCTGTTTGTTGGGAACTATCCTGATGGTGCCGGTTATCGCCTATGACGTCATTATGGCTCAAGCGGTCAACCTGATGTTGCCCTTTGCAAGGATCAGCGCCTTTGTGGTGGCGGCGCCGATGATCGATTCCAACACGGTTCCCCCGCAGATAAAAATTGTGCTGAGTCTGTTTCTGGCCATCGTTGTATTGCCGGTAATCGACGTTCCTACCGGCATGGGCTGGAATTTTGGTTCGGCAATACTGCTGGTACAGCAGATGGTGATTGGGTTTGCCATGGCAATGGCGTTAAGAGTGGTATTTGGTCTGGTTCATGTTGGTGGGCAGATGGTTGCCCAGCAGATGGGGCTTGGTTTTGCCGCCTTGCAGGATCCGCAAAACGGGGTTCAGGTGCCGATCGTCAGCCGGTTCTACAGCATTTTTTTGATTCTGCTGTTTCTGGCCATTGATGGCCACCTGGTGATTATCGAGATTCTTCTGGACAGTTTTGTCAGCTGGCCACTGGCATCGGGGTTGCCACCGCAATCGGTTTGGCAGACTTTTATCCACTGGACCGCACTGATTTTTAGCGGTGGTCTGCAGATGGCCCTACCGGCGGTCATTGTGCTGTTGATGGTCAACGTCAGTTTTGGCGTGATTACCCGTGCTGCGCCACAACTCAATATTCTGGTGGTCGGCTTTCCGATATCGCTGATGGTTGGCTTGATGTTATTGGTGATTACCCTGAGTTCCATCGCGGTTCAGATGGAAGGTTTCATCAGCGATGTGTTGCTGGTGATGCGCGGCCTGGTCAACGGCTAGGAATGCGACTCGATGGCTGACGAAGATCTTCAAGACAAAACAGAGGAGGCGACCCCGAAACGGGTCAGCGACGCCCGTGAAGAGGGGCAACTGCCCCGTTCCCGAGAACTTAACGGCTTGGCCATGCTGGTCGCTGGTAGCAGTGGGCTGCTGGTGGTCGGTGATAGCTGGGCAGACCATTGGCAAAAAATGGTGCAGTCAATCTGGCGCGCGGATGTGGTGCTGGGTGTGAATACGATTGATACCGTCCCCTGGCTACTCTCGTTGTTCATGGGGGCGCTGACGCAGATGGCTCCTTGGCTCGGCCTGATGTATCTGATTGCCTTTTCTGCACCGCTGTTATTGAGCGGCTGGTCCTTTAGTACCAAAGCATTGGGCTTCAAGTTTGACCGTCTTAGCCCGGCCAAAGGGTTAAAACGGATGTTTGGTATTCAGGGGCTGGTTGAACTGTCGAAGGCGTTGGCTAAGTTTGTACTGGTAGCACTGATCGCGATTACTGTTTTTCAGGCGCTGGATGAAGAGGTACTGGCCATAGGCCAGGAGCCAATCAAACGGGGTGTTGCTCACGGTGCCTGGTTGGTAGGGCTGACCTTTTTGCTGGTGAGCTGCTCGCTGATCCTGATCGCAGCCGTGGACGTGCCGTATCAGATCTGGCAGCACACCAAAAATCTGCGCATGAGTCGCCAGCAGATCAAAGATGAGATGAAACAAACTGAGGGCGACCCCCACCTTAAAGCTCGGGTGCGCCAGACCCAACGGGAAATGGCCAGAGCAAGAATGATGTCTGCGGTGCCCACTGCCGACGTGATTGTGACCAATCCGGATCACTATGCGGTGGCGTTTCAATACGATATTGACACCATGGTGGCACCGGTGATGGTCGCCAAAGGCATGGATTTCACCGCTGAGAAAATTCGTGAAATAGCTGTCGCTAATCAGATACCGATTATCCGCTCACCCCTACTGGCCCGAACCACTTATTACAGCACCGAGGTGGGTGATGTGATTCCCCTGGAACTGTTTCAGGCGGTCGCTCAAATCCTGGCCTATGTGTACGACCTGGCCGATAAAAACCGGCCCATTGGTGCCGGCCTTGATGGATTGGGCCGCCCAGACCTGGGGGCCGACGAGTCGGTGCCTGCTGACTATGCCAGTACGATTCTTAGCCGGCGAGGCAAATTATGAACTTGATACAGCGGATGGTTGGCGCAGGCGTCGGTATTCCCTTGATGCTCATGCTCATGTTAAGCATGTTGATTCTGCCGCTACCGCCGCTGCTGCTTGACCTGTTATTTACGTTCAATATCTCGTTAGCCGTGGTGGTGTTACTGGTGGCGCTGTATATCAAAAGGCCACTGGATTTCGCCGCCTTTCCGACGGTGATATTGGTCGCGACCCTGTTGCGACTGGGGCTCAACGTGGCCTCTACCCGTATTGTGCTGCTCGAAGGTCATGCCGGTGGCGACGCGGCGGGTCAGGTGATCAAGGCCTTTGGTGATTTTGTGGTTGGCGGTGATTACGCGGTCGGCCTGGTGGTGTTTGTGATTTTGGTGTTGATCAACTTCGTGGTGATCACCAAGGGCGCGGGCCGTATCGCCGAGGTTAGCGCTCGCTTTACCCTGGATGCGTTGCCGGGCAAACAGATGGCCATTGATGCGGATCTTAACGCGGGGGTTATTGATCAGGATCAGGCTCGAGAGCGTCGGGAATACATGTCCCGCGAGGCTGATTTCTACGGGGCTATGGATGGCGCCAGTAAGTTTGTTCGTGGCGATACCATTGCTGGGGTGTTAATAACCTTTATTAACATCCTCGGTGGTTTTGCCATCGGTATGCTGCAACACGACCTGACCGGTGCCGAGGCAGCGCGAAACTACACTTTGTTAACCATTGGCGACGGCCTGGCCGCGCAGATTCCAGCGTTGTTGCTGTCTACGGCTACCGCCATGGTGATTGCCCGTGATTCTACCGAGCAGAGTATCGGTAACGAGATTTTGGTCCAACTGGGTAGTAATCCTGCGGTGCTCTGGATTGCCTCTGGAATCATCGGACTGATTGCGCTGATTCCGGGTATGCCCAATTTTGCCTTTTTTGTGCTGTCGGTGGCATTAGGGACAGCCGCTTATCTGGTTGGTCGCAAGGCAGAGCAACCTCAGGTCGACGAGGTTGAGGTAGCACCTGAGCCGGTCTCCAGCGAAGAAGCGGATGTAAGTTGGGATGACGTGGCCCTGGTTGACGTGCTCGGCCTTGAAATTGGTTATCGGCTAATTCCCCTGGTAGATAAAGAGCAGGGCGGTGAGTTGATGAGTCGGATTCGTGGTGTGAGGCGCAAATTTTCTCAGGAACTCGGCTTTTTAATCCCCTCGGTACATATTCGCGACAATCTTGACCTGGCACCTGCGGCCTACAAACTGACCCTGCATGGGGTTGAAGTGGGCGAGGGAGAGGTATTGCCAGGCAGGGAGATGGCGATTAATCCAGGCACGGTTTATGGCCACCTTGATGGGGTAGCTACGGTTGATCCTGCCTACGGTCTTGAGGCCCTCTGGATCGATCCGGAACAGCGTGAACAGGCGCAAACACTTGGCTTTACCGTTGTCGATGTGGGCACGGTCATCGCCACCCATTTCAGCCGAATTATTCAGGATCATGCCCAGGAATTGCTGGGTCGGGAAGAAGTCACCCGGCTGCTGGAGAAACTTAAAGAGGCCGCGCCATCCCTGGGCGAGTCGATGTCTTCAGAGTCAATGCCCCAGTCGGTCGTCCATAAGGTGTTACGTAATCTGCTCGAAGAGCGGGTACCGATTCGGGATATTCGAACCATAGCCGAAATTCTGGCGGAGGTTGGCCAGCAGAGTCAGGATGCTGACGCGCTAACGGCCGCGGTTAGGGTTGGGCTAGGCCGCGCAATCGTACAGCAGCTCTGTGGAACCCACGAAGAGATCGCTGTTTTGACCCTCGAACCACAGCTGGAACGCATTTTGCTTAACTCATGGGGAACAGCTCAGGGAAGTGGATTTCTTGAGCCAGCATTAGCCGAACAGTTACGCGATGGATTGGCCGCCGCATCTGAACAGCAGTCGTTACAGGGAACAACGCCGGTGTTGTTAGTACCACCAGAGATCCGCAAGGCGATTGCCAACTTTGTCAAACATACGGTGGCGGGTTTGAGTGTGCTGGCCTACAGCGAGTTGCCACCTCAGCGTCAGATCAAGGTCGTGGCAACGGTGGGTGGATAGTGAAATGGATCGGCAATGTAGGGATGGGGCAGGATTGGATCGATTGGCATTTTTTGAATTTCGAACAAATTAACTGAACGACAAAGAATTATGAAAATAAAACGATTTTTAGCTGACAACATAGGTTCCGCCATGGCGCAGGTGCGCCGGGAGCTAGGTCCTGACGCGGTGATTTTGTCGAACCAGCAGCGCGACGGTCAGGTGGAGATAGTTTGTGCGGTTGACTACGACGAGTCTCGGCTGGCCTCTAACACAACGACTGCTCAGCGAACCCCTGATAACAAGGCTGCATCGGCTATGTCTCAGGTACGGGCTGTGGGGTCGGCCTTGCCAGCTGAAGGTCATAGCGATTACCCACCCGACGTTGCTGCAGCTGGTAACAACTTGGCGGGCGGTGCAGATCAGCAGAACCAGCCGCAGGCCTGGAGTAGTGACCCACGGGTGCAAGAAATGCACAACAGTGTGGACTCACTGCGGGACCTGGTCGAAAACCAGTTGCTAGACATGGTTTGGGCTGGTGCCGCTAGCCACCAGCCCAACACTTCGCTGGCGGTACGCAAACTACTGGAGGCAGGTTTCTCTGCACAGAGCAGCCGCAGCCTGTTGGCAGAAATTCCTGAAGGCTATAACCGCCAACGGGCTCTGCAGGTTGCCCTAACACTATTAAAACGCAAATTACCCAGCCCTAAGCCGAGTCTGCTTGAGAGCGGTGGTCGTATTGCGGTGGTTGGCCCCTCTGGTGTCGGCAAAACCTCAATTGCGGTGGGTCTTTGTGCCCAGTTTTCACGTCGTCATGGGGTTTCTGAGGTCGCCCTGGTCGGTCTTGATAATCAGCGCGTTGGTGCTCAGGAACAGCTACGAATGTACGGCCAACTGATGGGCATGCCGGTGCGGTTAGTCGCCAATTTGGGTGATCTGAAAAAGACCCTCGACGAACTTCAGGACAAGTCACTGGTGGTGGTCGATACCGCCGGTTTTTCAGGCCGTGATGAAGCCTTACAGCCTGAATTGCGCCAGTTGATGGGATTGGCCGCGGAGGAGTTGCAAACCATGCTGGTGTTGCCGGCTTATGGTTCTGCGCAATTTTTAAAAGAGACGGTCAAGCGTTACCGAATATCGATCCCCCAACTCTGCGCGATTTCTCACCTGGATGCGATTCGGCAGCCCGGTATTGTCCTCAGTACCCTGCTGGAACAGCAGCTGGTGGCGGAGCTGGTCACCGATGGTCCGCGCATTGGTGAAGATTTAAATCCCTTTGAAGTCGGCAGATTACTGGCCCGATTTCAGCCCCTCGATGATGAAACTAATAATCCATTAAGAAACAAGGAAGCGATCCATGCAGGCTGAGCGAGTCAAGCTAAAAAACGGAATTGGTCCGGTCGGTGTTTTGCCATCCGCATCGCCCAACATTAGACAAGGATCTGCACCTCGGCCGGTAAGGGCGATATCGGTTACCGGTGGTAAGGGTGGTATTGGTAAAAGTAGCGTGGCGGTCAACTTGGCGTTGGCGCTGATTGATAGTGGCCAGAGCGTCATGTTGATGGATGCTGATTTGGGTCTGGCCAACATCGATGTGATGTTGGGACTGGATGCCCGCTATGACATCTCGCATGTGTTGAGCGGCGAACGGACGCTATCTGAGGTGCTGCTGGAGGGGCCTGGCGGATTGAAAATTGTGCCGGCCAGTTCAGGAATCAGCCGAATGGCTGCGTTGAGTCAAACCGAGCAGGCTGGACTGATTCACGCCTTCAGTGAACTCGAAGAGGTGCCGGACGTATTTATTGTCGATACCGCAGCTGGCATTGGCCAGAGCGTGTGTAATTTCTGTGCGGCAACCCAGGAAGTGGTGATCGTGCTCTGTGATGAGCCGGCGGCAATTACCGATGCCTATGCGCTGATTAAGTTGCTCTGGCGGGAATATGGACTTAAGGAATTTCATGTATTGGCGAATATGTCTAATAGCCATGAGGAGGGCAGGGAATTGTTTAATAAATTAGAGCGAGTTGCTGCACGTTATTTGGAGGTCAACCTTAATTACTTTGGGGTGGTGCCATTTGATCAGAGCATGCGTCAGGCGTCACTGCGCCAGGTGACTGCGACCCAACAGTTTCCTAATAGTCCGGCGGCCCTGGCATTCAGACAGCTGGCCCAGACGGTTAATAACTGGCCTCGACGTGAGGGCGATTCAGCGACCCGGCTAGAGTTTTTTCTGGAGCGAGTATTAATGAGTAACCAGAGGTTTGTCGGATGAGCGCGGCGGGGATCGGTGCCTATAAAGAGATGACCCGTGACAAGAGCGAGGTGTTGATGGAAAAGCACACGTCGCTCGTGAAACGGATCGCCCATCATATGAGCGGCAAGTTACCGAACTCGGTACAGATCGATGATTTGATTCAGGCAGGCATGATCGGCCTGATTGAAGCAGCGCGAAATTACGACCCCAACCAGGGCGCTGCATTTGAAACCTATGCGGGGATTCGAATTCGCGGCGCGATTATCGACGAGGTGCGCCGCAACGGCTGGGCACCCCGATCGGTGCATCGTAAAGCGCGCGAGGCCGCAAAGGCGGTTCAGGAGATAGAAGCTAAAGCAGGTAGGGAAGCGACCGATAGCGAGGTATCGACGCTAATGGGGATCACTCACGCTGAATACAGAAAGATCGTTTCAGAAGCCTCCAGTCACCGATTGCTGTCACTGGATGAAGATGAAGAGGGCGCTGTATTACAGATAGAGGCAACCGATAGTGAGCGAACCAACCCCTTTCTTGGTGTGCAGATGGATAAATACCGAGATTCATTGTTAGGGGCGATTGAGACCTTACCCGAACGTGAACAACTGGTGATGTCACTCTATTACGACGAAGAGATGAACCTGCGCGAAATCGGGTCGGTGCTCGGAGTAAGCGAATCGCGGGTCTGTCAGATACATGGTCAGGCGATTATTCGGTTACAGGCAAAGATGAAAAGCTGGAACCGTTAAGGCGAAACGGCTTTCTTAACTGAAAAACGAGTTAACAGAACGAGGGTACGAACGTGGACAAAAACATGCGCATCCTGGTGGTGGATGATTTTTCAACAATGCGACGCATTATTCGCAACCTGCTGGCCGAAATTGGTCTGGAGAATGTCGAAGAAGCTGATGACGGAGAAACCGCATTGCCTAAATTGCAGGGCGGCCGATATGACTTTGTTGTCACCGACTGGAACATGCCTGGTATGACCGGTATTGATCTGGTGAGGACATTACGGGCCGATCCAGAGCTGGGTAAAACACCGATTCTGATGGTCACCGCAGAAGCCAAACGTGACCAGATCGTTGCTGCCGCTGAGGCCGGGGTTAATGGCTATATCGTTAAGCCGTTTACCGCGAAAACCCTGAAAGAAAAGGTGGATCGGATATTCCAGCGCATCGAAGACGCCGCTTAGGCCGCGGCTCCCTAAGGGTAGCTTTCCTACTTTTGCCCTTAACAAACCATTTAGCCAAAACCACGATGAGAAGGTGCCATGGCAACTCCAGCAACTACTGTAGGTGAAAACTCAGCAAACGAAGCGGCAGCCGTACCAGAGGGGTCGAGCGTACTGCTTGGTGTTCAGCAGCAATTAGCCAAAGTCGTAGAGATGACCGAAGAGGCGGCAAACAAGACCCTCGATACGGTTGATGAATTGATGCCCCACGTACGCGAAATGATGTCGGATTCGGAAAAACTCGAAGAGGCATGGAATCGACTCAATACCCCGGAGTTGATAGAAGCGATACCGACACCGGTGAATGCGGCATTACAGGCCTTCATGAAACGGGTTCGTCATCGTGGTACTCGCCTCAAAGATGGCCTGCACGAGCTGACCGCAGCTCAGGGTTATCAGGATTTGACCGGACAGATCGTTAAACGGGTAGTAGCCACATTGGCAGAGGCAGAAACACAACTGGCGGCCATCGACCAGCAGCTGATCGCCCAGGGTATCTCGTTTAATTCTGGCGAAGAAGCCACCGGTTTTCATACTGAAAAGGGTGGCGAAGGAGTGGTCGAAGATCAGGATAGTGTCGATGATCTGTTAGATGACCTCGGTATTTAAACCAACAAGTAGCCCTGACTAAAATGGACGAAGAACTATTAGAGGATTTCCTGCTCGAAGCTGGTGAGTTGGTCGACTTGCTCGGTCAGCAGCTGGTCGAGCTAGAAGAGACGCCGGAAGATTCCGACCTGCTCAATGCGGTGTTCCGAGCTTTTCATACCATCAAAGGTGGCGCTAGCTTTCTGGCGTTGGATACCTTAATTCGGGTCTGCCACAGCGCCGAAAATGTGTTCGATACGCTACGAAATGGTGGCCGAAAATTAACCCCCGACTTGATGGATAGCGTACTGCAGGGGCTGGATGTGGTGGTGTTGATGTTCGAGCAGCTCAATGCTCGAGAATCACTCACAGCCGCAAGTGATGAGTTGATAGAACAGCTTGATCAATTTGCGTTGCCTGCCAGCGCCGATGAGGCTGTCTCAGGTGCAGTGGAGGCGACTCCTGCTGCCGATGATGATCTGATTGATGATGACGAATTTGAATCAATGCTTGATCAGCTTGACGGCGGTGACTCCGCGCAGGCTGCGCCAGAATCCCAAGCTGACAGTGAGTCGATCTCGGATGATGAGTTTGAATCATTATTAGATGATATTCATGGCCAACCGGGGGGCAGTAGTCCCGCGCCAGCGGCTACGGTATCGGTCAGTCAGGATGATGCAGAGATCTCCGAAGATGAGTTCGAGGCTCTTTTGGATGAGCTGCACCCAATTAAGACGGAAGATGGTTCGACAGTCGCAGTCTCCTCGGTAGAGGCGAATTTGCAGATTCCAGAGAATGTTGACGCTAGCTCAGCAGAAACGCGGCCCGATGATGAAGTCGCAGCCCGCAATTTGTCCGATGTGACCGATGAAGAATTAGCTGCGCTGAAAACCGAAATTTCTAAACCAGCACCGGTCTCTTCGGTGGTGGTCAAGGAGGAAGTTCCCGATGGCATGGCTCAGGGCCCAGAGGGAACCCTGATACAGGAACGCCGTAAGACGCCCCGTAAAGAAGCTGGCGAAAGCAACATGCGGGTCGAGACCCAGATACTCGATGACATTATGAACATGGTCGGTGAGCTGGTATTGGTTCGTAATCGACTTTCAAACTTGATCGCCAAATCATCCGATGAAGAGCTGACTAAAACGGTTCGTACCTTGAATCTGGTTACCAGCCAGTTGCAGGATTCGGCGATGAAAACCCGGATGCAGCAAATTCGCAAAGTGTTCGGTAGATTCCCCCGGGTGGTCAGAGATCTTGCCCGTACGTTGAATAAAGACATACGCCTGGAAATGATCGGTGAAGATACCGACCTGGATAAAAACCTGGTGGATGCTTTGGCTGATCCGTTGATCCATCTGGTTCGTAACTCGGTCGATCACGGTATAGAAAGCCCCGAGGCGCGTGAGGCCGCGGGTAAGTCTCGTCAGGGTCTGGTGACGCTCAGTGCAGGCCAGGAGGGTGACCGAATTGTTATTAGTATTAAGGATGATGGCGCTGGAATGGATGCTGACCGGCTGCGGGCAGTTGCGGTTGAACGTGGCGTCATGTCTACCGAGGAAGCGGCCCGATTATCCGATCGTGAATCTTATGACCTAATTTTCGCACCTGGTTTTTCAAGTAAGGCGGAAGTAACCGAAGTTTCTGGTCGTGGTGTTGGGATGGATGTGGTTAAAACAGCCATTAGCCAGCTCAGCGGATCGATTGAAATTGAATCCACTATGGGTACTGGTTCAACCATCACCATTCGGGTGCCACTGACCCTGGCCATTGTTGGCTCGCTGATGATCGGGGTTGGAGAACGGCTGTTTGCATTACCCATTGCAGTGGTTGATGAGATTTTTAGTTTTGATCCGGTGAATTCGAAAATTGTTGATGGCCAGCGGGTGGTGGTTCGTCAGGACGAAGTGTTGCCATTTTTTGTGCTCGGTAATTGGTTACTAT
>JAHRWJ010000224.1 GCA_019090185.1 Immundisolibacteraceae bacterium | reverse complement strand
GGTGATGCGGTGAAGAAATTTTTTAGTCTCGCCAACGAAGCCATGGCCACCCTGCAGGACGATGCCACCAAACAGTCATTGATTGAGGGCGGCTATCAGTTTTACGCCTCTGACGCGATGCTGGAGCTGGGCAAAATGAGCGCCGACGACATTATCGACTCGGGGCTGGCTTTCGTCGGCACCACTGATTCGGTCACCCAACAGCTGGCCGATTTTCATGATGAAGTCGGTTTTGATGAGTTTTGCATTATCAGTGCCTTCGGCGGACTCGACCGCCAACTAGCCCGTCGCACCCAGGAGCGGTTTGCTGAACAGGTCAGGCCAGCATTCGAATAGTCAACATCCATATGACTTCTGAATGGCGGGGGTTACCCCCGCCATTCAGAAGTCCATTTTTGCCGCTACCCGGTGATCAACGCTGAGACTGCAGGTAGTTCTGCACACCCATCTGGGAAATCTGCTCGAGCTGAGCCTCGATCCAGTCAACATGATCTTCTTCTTCATCAAGAATCTTCGTAAAAAGTGCGCGGCTGACAAAATCACGCTCCTTTTCACAGCACTCAATCGCCTCTTTGAGCAGTGGAATAGCTTCCATTTCCAAACGCAGGTCACAGGACAACATTTCCGGCAAATCTTCGCCAATGTAGAGCTTGCCCAAGTCTTGCAGGTTTGGCAGCCCTTCGAGCATTAATACCCGATCAATCAGTTCATCGGCATGTTTCATCTCGTCGATCGATTCTTCGCGACTCTTGTTGGCAAAATCACTGTATTCCCAGTTAGCTGCCATCTTGGCGTGAAGAAAATACTGATTGATTGCGGTCAGTTCCATTTTCAGGACCTGGTTCAGATATTTAATGACCTCTTTACTACCTTTCATCGATTATCTCCTAGCGAGTACTAAAGCAAGCATTGGGACAAAATTAGCTATTTTTTTAAGTAAGCTAATCAGTTTCGCCTGAATAAATTCTTCACCCTCGGCATACCACCGCAGGCAAAATTTGGTCGCTATTGTATTCTCAAAAAAGCCAATTTAAAACAGAGAAATCAACGATAACCAACTAATAATTAAGGTTTTTTCAGCCTCACTTAAAGAATGAAAATCATTCCAGGACTGCACTTGACATCAATCAGTAACCCAAAACAGAAAAAGCATCTCTGAGCCAACCTGGAGCAGATTGGATCAGAGATGCTTTTTTTAATGGCCGAGCCCCGGGGCAGCGAACCAAAGTTGCTAAATTAGTGGCTCTCCTTTTACCAGAACAGCCGCAGGCCTTTCATTGATCATACCCTGCATAAAGTCCTTACAACGCCCACATTGGCCACCAGCACCCAGTTGTTCACGCAGCGCGGACACCGTATTAACACCGCAAGATATTTTTTTGCGGATCTGCTTTTCGGTCACGTCTCGACAGAGGCATACATACATATTGAAATTACCCATTCCGAAATTTTCTTACACTGAGGATCGATTCATTCAAGCTATTTAAGAATGATTATCATTCACCATGAAACCACAAACCCAGCAATAAGGCTATCTTTAATTACGCTCTTTTTTTACCGCCCCAATCCACGCTGATCCAGCCACAACCGAGGCAACAGAAACCATCCAACCAACCCGGTCCAGAGCATAAACCCACTCAGCAGTAGCCCGGTGGTTAACTGAAAACGCAGCTCTGCCAACAGCCACGGCAACAGCGCCAGCGCTACCGCAATAGCGACGCTCATGCCGACGCCAGCAATCCTGCGGATTTCGCCTGGCTCGGCAAAACTGGCAAAAACCAGCACAACCAGACTCCAGCCGAGCGCAATCGCTATTGCCGGCAAACTGGTTAAAGTCAGCCCCAGATCAAACAGCAGTAACAGCGGATAAACGCCGCTGACCGCAGCCGCAAAAGCTAACAGAACCGGACCGATGGTAACCAAATTCAGGCTAAACAGCCCCACCGCAGCCGCAGCTATTAAAGCCAGCGCGACCACAAAACCAAATTCAACCGACTCGACCCGATCATTGGCAGCGGCACGAATCGCCGCATTGCCGATGGCAAATTCAAAACTGACCGCTTCACTGCTGTTGTTTTCAGAAAACTGCTGGGCGGTATCAAGAATTTTACGCAACGTCGACTCGGCATGATTAACCGGGAACACCCGTATCGGCATGACTCCACATTTTGGATCATAAAGTTTGTCGCGCAGCTCTGTGCCCCATGTGTTCACCGTGTTGCCACGGGCCTCACGGGCATAACCATAAAACCGTAAAAAGCCTTCATGATGGCCAATGCTGGATAGTTTCATATAGACCGGTAACGCATACACAGAGCGCACTTCCGGCAAGTCGCGCAATTGCCAGATTAATCGGTCCACCGTGTGCAGCACATCAAATTCGAGGCAGCCGTCACGACCTGATTTGGCCACCAGCGTGAGTTGATCAACGCCAAACAGGTAGTCGTTAAGGATCGCATCCACATCCCGGTTGTAACGCGACTCCACGCTCAGCTGGGTAGCGCCGGAACCGGCGTCATCACCGATGCGTACCTGGGTTCTAGCCAGCCACCCCAGCGCCACCACCGACACAACAATAGCCACGGTGGAGAAACCAGGTTT
>JAHRWJ010000223.1 GCA_019090185.1 Immundisolibacteraceae bacterium | reverse complement strand
CCGGCGTCCACCGCCAGCTGACTAAGCTCTACCCAATGAGCCTCTGGCCACAATTTACTCTCCCAGGTACTACCGTGGAGCCAAACCAGGTATTCAACATGATCTCTTTCGATCACCTCGTCTACTGGCGGCTTAATGCCATAAGCTGGAGCCGAACCAGTTAGGGAGTAGTTAAGCGCCCCAGCAAACAACTGACGGATTCTTTCTACCGCATGGAGCTCCTTACTCACCTTAATTTTTCGCTGATAAAACAAGGTCGCCAATGGCTCTCGAATCGAATGTCGATCATAACCAACACTGTTGGCGCCGACCAACCAGACCAGAAAAGCACTTTTAAGCAGTCCCTGCGCATCAATCACCAGATCATATTCACCTGCTTTGATATCTTCTCTGAGCGCCCGCCACTCACTGCTACGCAGCGCCTGAAACGGCTGCTGACGCCAACGCCGAAGCGCCACCGGCAGTACTCGGCCAACCCCGGGATGCCACTCAGGAATCTCCGCGAAGCTCTCTTCAACCATCCAATCAAACTGCAAACCAGGAATCTTCTCACAGGCCTCGGTGACCGCAGGCAACGCATGCACCACATCCCCCAATGAAGAAGTTTTTATTACCAATACGCGCATAACTTATTTTCTGATCCTAGCCAATGGCTGCAGATACCTGCTCAGGAAGCAGGTCATTTAGACAGCGAAGATGCTCCAACGGACACTCCCGCTCGAAGCAGGGCGAGCAGGGTAGATCTAGAGAAAACACCTGAGCTGAATCGGACAGGGGTGGAGTGAAAGTTGGGTCAGAAGACCCAAACAGACAGAACAGACGCCGACCTAGCGCTGCTGCTACGTGCATCAAACCGCTATCGTTGGTAACCACCGCTTCTGCTAGCGCCAGCAGGTCACAGGCTTCGGCCAGGGTCGTGCTACCGGCCAGGTTCTGGCACTGATCTCCCACTAAATCATTGATCTGCTCAGCAACCGGCCGATCCTTGGCGGACCCAAAGATCCAGACTTGCCAGCCCTGGGCCAGTTTATCTCTGGCGACCTGTGCAAAATGCGCTACCGGCCAACGTTTGGCAGGCCCATATTCAGCACCCGGGCAGAGCGCCAAAACAGGCGGCAGTTCACCGCTAAAACCCAGCTTTTTTAATGTGGCCTGCTGCTCGGTCGGGTTTACCTCCAACCTGGGCAAGGCAATTTCTGGCACCCCTTCACCCGGCACATGAGCCAACGCCACGAAACGCTCGACCGTGCGTGTGAGCACTTTTTTATCCAGCATTCTCGATTCGGTTAGTAATCCAGAACGCAACTCCGCACCATAACCAATACGCTGATCGATACCCGCCCAAAACGGTATGAGTGCTGATTTAAACGAATTCGGCAGCAGATAAGCGCGCCGGTAGTGCCCCCTCAATTTCTTACCTAAGCGACGCCGATCGCCTAATCCCAACTGGCCATGCTTCAGTGGGTTTTCGATGCCCGCTCTTATTTGCGGCATCCGCGCCAATAAAGGGATTAACCAGGCGGGAGCCAATACATCAATATCAACATCAGGTTGCTGCTGTTTGAGGGCGATAAAAAAACTCTGGGCCATCACCAGGTCACCAACCCAGGATGGTCCAACGACCAATATCGCTTCATCTAAACTATCGGCTGCCTGGTGCTCCAGCCCTGCTTCTAGGTTGGTCACTGGCGGAAACTACTGCTCCCCATCTTTAAATTGGTAAAGCGCGCCACAATATGGACAGAGAATTTCACCTTGGTCTTCAATCGGCAGAAAAACCCGAGGGTGTGAATCCCACTGACTCTGACCGTCCATCGGACAGTGCAATGGCAAATCAGACTGGCTAATCTGATAACGCAGTGCCGCGTTTGCCGGTTTGATTTTATCCACTTTTTCGGTCACTCCACGTAAGTCAGCAGATCCAGGTATTGCTCGGCTTCGCCGTGCACCACCTCGAAATACCGTTTCTGCAACGCTGCTGTGATCGGACCACGACTACCAGTGCCGATAATCCGGTCATCCAGAGACCTAATCGGTGTTACTTCGGCAGCGGTGCCGGTAAAGAAGGCTTCATCAGCCAGGTAAACTTCATCCCGGCTAATTTGCCGCTCTATCACGTCATAACCAGCTTCGGCTGCCAGGGTCATCAAAATATCGCGCGTAATACCTGCCAAAGCAGACGTTAATGCCGGCGTATGAATAACCCCTTTAATCACTAGAAAAACATTTTCCCCGCTGCCTTCGGCTACGTAGCCGTCGACGTCCAGCAGTAACGCTTCATCGTAGCCACATGCCTGAGCTTCACGTAGCGCCAACATCGAATTAATGTAATTACCGGTCGCTTTGGTGCGACACATGGTGACGTTGATATGGTGCCGGGCGAATGACGAAGTACGTAACCTGACGCCTCGCTCAAGAGCACCTTCGCCCAGATAAGCACCCCATTCCCAGGCTGCAACCATGATGTGGGTCTTTAAGCTCGGTGCGCTCACACCCATCGACTCTGAACCATAAAAGGCCAGTGGCCGCACGTAGGCCTCTTCAAGGTTATTTAGCGTGACCGCATCGCGACACGCCTTGAGCACCTCTTCACGCTCTATTGGCATATCCATCTGCAGGATGTGGGCAGACCCATAGAGCCGGTCGATATGCTCTTCGAGACGAAAAATCGCGGTGCCCTTATCGGTTTTATAAGCACGCATGCCCTCAAAGACACCCATGCCGTAATGCAGGCTATGTGTTAACACATGAACCTTTGCATCCCGCCAGGGAACCATCTCACCATCGAACCAGATGAACCCGTCGCGATCTTCCATTCCCACTGTCTGCAATTCCTTCTAAATCAATAAATTAGGGGGAGCAGGCTGCCATTTCCCCTATTAACAATATCCACATACTCATCAGCTCAAGTGGTTTTAAAAAAAGCACCTGAGGATCAAAAATCAAATAGCAACCGGTTTAGTGCCCAGTCTAGCGCTTTCACCACCCGCTAAGGAAGTAGATCTGATTACCGGATACCAAAAAGCCCCGATGATAACCACCGGGGCTTCTTTAACTTTTACAAATGGTGGGGCTGTTTACATCATGCCGCCCATGCCACCCATACCGCCCATGCCGCCCATTGGGTCCATGCCACCCATTGGAGGACCACCAGCGTCTTTCGATGGCAAATCAGCAATCGCTACTTCGGTAGTGATCAACAGACCAGCAATCGATGCAGCGTTTTGCAGTGCTACACGGGTTACCTTGGCGGGATCAAGAATCCCCATTTCAACCATGTTGCCGTATTCAGAGGTTGCAGCGTTGTAACCATAGGTTGCATCGCCATTTTCACGAACCCTAGTCAGCACAACCGCTGGCTCATCACCGGCGTTACTGGCAATCTGACGCAGCGGCTCTTCCATGGCACGTACCGCAATACGCACGCCGTGGCTCTGGTCATCATTATCGGTAGCAACATCACCCATGGATGCAGCCGCACGTACCAGCGCAACACCACCACCAGGCACCACACCTTCTTCAACCGCAGCACGGGTAGCGTGCAGGGCATCTTCAACGCGGGCTTTCTTCTCTTTCATTTCAACTTCGGTGGCTGCACCGACTTTGATGACAGCAACACCGCCAGCTAGTTTGGCGACCCGTTCCTGCATTTTCTCTTTGTCGTAATCAGAGCTGGTGTTTTCCATCTGCGCACTGATCTGCTCGACCCGTGCCTGGATGTCTTCGGCTTTACCAGCACCATCAATCACGGTGGTGTCATCTTTACCAATGGTGACACGCTTGGCGGTACCCAGATCTTCCAGGGTAGCTTTTTCCAGGCTCATGCCGGTCTCTTCAGAGATCACAGTACCACCGGTGAGAATAGCCATATCTTCGAGCATCGCTTTACGACGATCACCAAAACCAGGGGCTTTCACGGCGGCAACTTTAACGATGCCACGGATGTTATTAACCACCAGAGTGGCCAGCGCTTCGCCTTCGATATCTTCGGCGATGATCATCAGGGTACGGCTCGCTTTAGCAACACCTTCGAGCAGCGGCAACAAATCGCGGATGTTGGCGATTTTCTTGTCGTGCAACAGGATCATTGGATCTTCGAGATCTGCGGTCATCGACTGCTGATTGTTGACGAAGTATGGTGACAGGTAACCACGGTCAAACTGCATGCCCTCAACCATGTCCAGCTGGTTTTCCAGGCCGGTGCCTTCTTCAACGGTGATCACACCTTCTTTACCAACTTTATCCATCGCTTCAGCGATGATTTCACCAACGCTACTGTCGGAGTTGGCTGAGATGGTACCAACCTGAGCAATCGCGGTACGATCGGTACAAGGCGCAGAAATAGAACTGATCTGCTCAATGGCAGCTGCTACGGCTTTATCAATACCGCGCTTCAGATCCATTGGGTTAGCACCGGAAGAAACCGCTTTGACGCCTTCAACCGCAATCGACTGAGCCAATACGGTAGCAGTCGTGGTGCCATCACCAGCGGCGTCAGAAGTATGAGAGGCCACTTCCTTGACCATCTGCGCGCCCATGTTTTCAAGCTTATCTTCAAGCTCAATCTCTTTAGCAACCGAGACACCATCTTTAGTGATGGTAGGCGCGCCAAATGATTTTTCCAGAATTGCATTACGACCCTTAGGACCCAGAGTCACTTTTACAGCGTTAGCTAGTGTGTTCACACCAACCATCATTTTTTGACGGGCTTCGCCCCCAAAAACTACGTCTTTAGCCATTTTATAACTTCCCTTAACTATATCTAGCTTCGAATACGCACCATCTAAACCAAACTACCCGATGGTCCGTGCCGGAAAAATTTGCGGTTAACTAATTACTCGATGATGCAAAGAATGTCATCTTCGCGCATCACCAGCAGCTCGTCGTCACCAACCTTAACGTCGCTACCTGAATACTTGCCGAAAAGCACTTTGTCACCCGGTTTTACGTCCAGCGGGCGAATTTCACCATTGTCTAAAATCTTGCCGTTACCACAGGCGATTACTTCACCTTCGGCTGGCTTTTCTGAAGCCGAGTCCGGCAATAAAATCCCACCTGGAGTTGTTTTTTCTTCCTCCTGACGGCGAACAACGACACGGTCGTGCAAAGGTCGAATACTCATTTTCCGATTTCTCCTTAAGTACGGCATTAGGGCCGGCTAATTAATTTCCGGACCAGCAAATGCTATTACAAATCAACAAGATTTGATTAGCACCCTGCTACTTCGAGTGCTAAATGATAGGGCCAACCTGGTGCAAGTCAAGCAACCAAGATATCTAACTGATGCTGCTCACGAGCCCGCACACTATTGGCCTGCTGGATAGAAAAATGGGGGGTGAAATAACTGAATTCAACCCTTACTGCAAGAAAAGGCTCGCAAGCGAGGTCTAATTGCTGGAGCCGCTGACTACCATTACTGACTACAAACAGTCATGCTGAGCGGTGAAACCTCATATCATAAGGCCTTCTAGCCCAGCTTAAACAACAATGGGAGCCCCAGTAGACATCATGCGAAAATCCAGCCTGGCGCTATTAACACTATTAATAAGCATTAAAAGTTTCGCTAACCCAGCCGTTCAAACAACACCTATTTCAAACCTCATCCGATCCCTGCCCACGTCGACCAGTCCCGCAGATCCGTTGCAGGTCTTTCGTCCCAAATTGGTAATTACCAAAGATCACTATGAAATCGTCTGGGCGATCTCACCGGGCTATTATCTTTACCGAGACAAAACCTTGGTCAACACAATAGACGGGGACACTAAGAGAGCGCTGCCAATAACATTTGAACAGGGCGAAAGCATCATCGATGAGCTATTTGGACCACAAACCGTATTTCGCCAATTCACGGTGATGACACTACCTAAACCAGCCAATACCCAGCAAAACCACCCAATACGTTTACAGGTTTCCTTCCAGGGCTGCCAGGAAGGACGCCTCTGTTATCCACCCACCTCCATAGACCTGGTGTCCGACCCCAGGCCCCCTGCAACCCTCAATCAAGATATGAATCACCAACCATGACTAAACATTTACCACTTGCTCTGTTTTCACTAATTTGCCTGCTGGCAGGCTGGGGATTGCAACAGCAAAACCTGCAACCAACTGACAAACTGACCACCGCTAGCCCCAAAGTTGATTATCAATTCGAATTACCTGATCTGGACGGAAACCCACACCACAGCAGTGAATGGGACGCTTCACTTTTGATTGTTAATTTCTGGGCCAGCTGGTGCGGCCCCTGCCTTGAAGAGATGCCCAGGTTCATCAACCTACAATCCCGCTTCGCTGAGCAGGGCGTCCAGTTCATTGGTATTGGTATCGATCAAGCTGAGCCATTGAGAAAAATTGTGGACCGGCTAGGGGTCAATTATCCCGTACTACAGGGCGATTTCGAGGCCATGGAAGTTGCCAAAAAATTTGGCAACACCTACGGCGTATTGCCTTACACCAGCATACTTAATCACGACAGAGCGT
>JAHRWJ010000222.1 GCA_019090185.1 Immundisolibacteraceae bacterium | reverse complement strand
GCCAGCAGCAGGCCTGGCTGTGCCGGCTCCTTATCCAGCCATTTTTTTATTAACGCATAACGTGCGGCAAAATCCCCTGACTCAATTTTCCCGAACAGATCAAGCAACCCCTGGTCCAGCCCCTTGTTCAATCTTCGGATCAATAGTTTTGCCGCGCGATCACTCTGGCCATCATCGATAAGGACCTGCAGGTAATAACCCAATAAACTGGCATCGGCGGTAAATTTACGCGGCATATGACGCCAGGCGGTCTGTATATCGTCCGCGCTTTTTAGGAGCTCCAGGTGGCACTGCTGGCTGACCTGCTGACTCTGCTCCTTAGTCACCGTTTTGCTTCGCCTAAGTTGGGGTAACAGTGTCAATAAACCCTGCCAATCATCCAGCTCGGTATAAATTTTCTGCAAGAGCTTTAAAACGTGGTGGTGGCGCGGTTGAAGCTTCTGTAAAGAGAGCAAAACTTGCAAAGCCTGATCAGACTGACCACTTTCATGAAGGGTCTCGGCGCGCAGCAGACCCACAGCTATTTTGCTGGACTTATCAGCGGTTGATTGCAAACGTAGTGCGTCTGCAAGGTGGCGGTCTCTACTCTGATCATCGCCTGCCATCTGGGCTGCCCGGGCAGCGCCTAGGTAATTCAGCAGGGGTGCCTGACTATAACCAACCCGGTTAAGGAGTCTCTTTTCTGCTTTACGCCACCGACCCTGGGCCAATTCCAGCAGTCCATTACCCAACGACCGCTGGGCCAATCTCAGTTGACGCCCCCCCAACCAACCGATTAACCGAAGCAGCGTTATATAAAAACCAATCAACAAAGTAACCGCCACCACCAGGTTGCTCACCTCCAGTCGCCAACCGTTCCAGACTAACAGCAGAAAACCCTCATCCTGACCCATCCACAACGACAGCCCAACACCGAAACCTAGCACCAGAATCGACATCAACAATAACCGCACTGCTATCGCACCCCTGCCGCTAACTGGGTATCAAGCCAAAGAAGGGGCGCACTGATATCAGGATATTCAACCTTTACCGGGGTTTTACTGAGCAGATCCAGTTCGACCAACATCGCCGCCACCGCGGGCGAAGTCTGATCAAAATACTTTTCTAGCGCCAATACAACTTCGTTCAAGCGCTGAACGACATCGCCACTAGCGCGGGCAAGATCTAGCTCAGCAAGTAATAGCTGGGCCTGGAGATTAAATTTTAAGCCTTGCAGCTGTTCAGCGGTGATCAGCACCGGATCTTCACCGCTAACCCGTTGAATGCTGACTAAACTCGACAGGCGCTCAACCAGTCGATGCCAGCCACGGCTAAAAAACTGGCGCCAGTCATCGACTTCGAGTTCTGCCATGGCAGCTGAGTCAGCAAAAACGGCCTGCGGTTGTAACCGCCCTTCGCTGAGCCCGGAAAGTTCATCAATCCGATGCCTCAATTCGGTTAACCGTAAATTAATACCACTAACATCAATGGCTGGGATCGCCTGCAGCGCAGAAATTTGTGTGGCAATCAGCGCTCTTAAAGGCAGCCATTGGCGATCATCTACTGCATTTAAAATATTATCTGCCTGACCCAATGCCTGTAGCGCTAAGGAGCGATCATTAACTAGGCGCAGTTGCTGGTCGGCGACAAACAGCAGCTGCCTGACCGCCAGCAGCTGGACACTGGCCTGCTGACGCTTTAAGCCTAATTCGATCCGCTCAACCCTGAGATCAACCGCACCGACTGATTCGTTAAGCCGATCAAGCTGACTCACTAGCTGCTGAGCCTGGACCAGACGCTCTCGGTTAACCGAGAGCTGTTCCTCAAGACGTTGAAATTGCTGATCTGTTTGGCGTAGTTTTTGCTCTAACTGCGTGAGCCGGATCTCTCCCTGGAAAAAGCCTTGCGCCTGGAACCAGGACTGTAGCTGGGCCTGAAAAACCCAGCTGGTAGCCACCGCTGCGACCAACAGCAACAGCAGTAAAAACTTTAACAACCCACGTTTAGGTTTAGAGGCGCTGTTCCCGTTTTCAGCAGCAGCTTTGACGTCAAGGTGATCTGAAGCCATATCGGCTGTTGATGCTGGGGATGTTTCCGGTTGGTTATCCATAGGTCCTGGTCTGAGCAATGCCAATATCGGCTGTCGATGTCATTGTAGCGACAAACTTAAAGACATCAGCCCCTCAGTTAATAGACGATGCCGAGAAGCGCTGCTGCCACACGGTTTTTAGCTCGAATAACGCCTCACTATAGACGCGCCTTTTGAACTCAACAATTTCATTCGCCGGGGTTTCATAATCAACCCATTGCCAGCTGTCAAACTCCGGCACCTGTGTCAAATCAAGGCAAATTTTGCGTTCATCACTGATCAACTGAAGCATAAACCAGATCTGTTTCTGACCAATGCAAGCCGAACGCCGCCGCCGGGTATAACGCTTTGGCAATTGGTAGCGCAGCCAGTCCTGGGTGCGACCAAGAATTTCCACATCATCGGCAAACAGACCAACTTCTTCTTCGAGTTCCCGATACAGCGCCTGCTCCGGACTCTCCTCTCGTTTTATCCCCCCCTGAGGAAATTGCCACGAAGTTTGGCCAATCCGCCGCGCCCATAGCAACTCCCCCACTGGACTACAAACGATGATGCCCACATTTGGGCGGAACCCATCTGCATCAATCATTCTGTCTCCACCCTCTGTATAGAAAAGCGATTATTAAGCCAAGCAATCAGCCTGCTCCTACGAGCAGCATTACCGACAAAACTCAACCACCCATAGCTGTACTTCAATTTTGAAACCACAGGTTCCGAATCAGTTCACATTGTTGATTAAAGGGTAAACTGGCGAAACTAAAAATGGTAGAGCGCAGCCAAGAAATTAAACCTGCTTTGACTCTCTGAAAAAGCCTCTGGTTAGCTCACAAATATTTGCTATTAATGCTGTTAGGATATTTCATGGCCCTCATCCTGCTCGACCTGGACAACACCTTACTCGCCGATGACAGCGACTATCTCTGGGGGCAGCACCTTTGCGATCTCGGCGTTGTTAACCGGAGTGACTATGAAATTCGTAACCAGGTGTTTTATGACGATTATTTAACCGGCAACATGGATATCCATGCCTTTTTAAGCTTCGCGCTGAAACCCCTCAAACAACTGCCATTATCAAAGCTGTTATCACTGAGAACCGATTTCGTTGCCAACCAGATAGCCGCCATCATCGCACCCGGAGCTGCTAGCCTGATAGAAAAACACAGAATCCGCGGTGATACTTTGGTGGTGATCACTGCGACTAATCGATTTATCACCGCCCCGATCGTCAGCAAGCTAGGTATCCACCATCTTATTGCCACCGAACCAACGTTTTCTGCAACCGGATTTGATGGCAACTACACGCCCCCGGCCTGCTTTCAGGCTGGCAAGCTGGAACGGTTGGCCAGCTGGTTAAAAACCTACCGGATTGATCAAGAAGGCAGCTATGCCTACTCTGATTCGCACAACGACTTGCCACTGCTTGAATGGGCGGATTATCCGCACGCGGTTGATCCAGATGAGAAACTAAGAACCATCGCTCTGAGCCGCCAGTGGCCGGTGATTTCACTGCGTGAATAGTTGCTATTTTCTACGTTAGAGAACTCCAGTCATAGCGGCCAAAGGGTTTAAAATCGACCGGTTATTTGGTGTATGATGCTCAAGGCCAAAATGATCAGTTGATAACATAAAAAGTCTGTAACGTTTTGACAAGGCCAAGGGGGTGGACTGCCGACCGAAATCACCAACACCGAGTTTACCGGTACGGCGGCAAACCACAAAAAAACACAACAACATTAAGGCTGTACCGATTAATAGTCTTCTTAAGTCATCTTGCGCTGTTCTGGTTGTCGCTACTTTTGGTTGGACTAACCCCCTGATTGCTGCGGATCAGTGTTACGCACAGGGCCCGGTAGGCGGGCCGTTAGCAGCACCGGGAACACCCGGATCAACAGAAATTAGTGCCGATGAATCGGAAACTTTTGGTGGCAACCAGATCGAATTACGCGGCCATGTTGATGTTCGCCGTGACGGCACCCAGATAACCTCCCAAAACCTACGTTACGACCAGAACAGCGACCAGGTTGACGCCCAGGGTGCCGTGATTCTAAAAGATAAAACGGTAGTACTCGAAGGTAGCTCACTACAGATGAACCTGCTCAGCGGCGCAGGCACGATCGAAAACGCCCACTACGCCCTGCGCGAAAGACGGGCTCGCGGTAAAGCGGTTCGCATCATTCGCCATCGCAATGATTTGCATGATATGGAACAAGCAAGTTTTACAACCTGCCCGCCCGGGCGCACCGACTGGCAGATGCTTGCCGATAAAATCACCCTAGACCAGCAAGCGGGCAAAGGTGTTGCTCGAAATATGACATTGCGTTTTAAGGGTGTGCCCCTGCTCTACACCCCTTATGTCTCGTTTCCAATTTCAGACGAACGCAAGACCGGGTTTTTAACACCCACCTACGGCTCCAGTAGCGATGGCGGCACCGAAATTATGACGCCGTTTTACTGGAATATCGCGCCTAACTATGACGGGTTGATTACTCCACGCTATATCGAAAAACGCGGCTTAATGACCGATGCCACTTTTCGTCACCTGCAGCCCAAGAACAGCGGCATCACCAGCTTTAGCTACCTGGCCGACGACAAACTCACTGACGAAGATCGTAAAGGGTTTTTCTGGGATATGAATGGCCGACTGAGCTCTCGCCTGACCTATAACATTGATTACAACTATGTCTCAGACGACGAATATTTCGAAGATTTTGGCGACGATTTAACCAGCACCAGTATTACCCATTTACGCCGGCAATTAAGTGCCCAGTATTCGGGCAATGGCTGGAGCTTACGAGCCAATCTGGAAGGCTACCAAACGCTGGAAGGCACCCGCCCCTACCAGCGACTACCACAAATCACCTTCAACACCGACGGCGAGCTGGCCG
>JAHRWJ010000221.1 GCA_019090185.1 Immundisolibacteraceae bacterium | reverse complement strand
GGCGGACTGGCCGGTAAACGGCGGCGCGTCAAGAGTCATCGTAAGTCGTCTGATTCTACCGAACATGGTTTTGAAATGCCGACCGGCACCCAGGTTAGAGAAATTGAAGTTGGCGAGACTATTACGGTCGTAGAGCTGGCGAGTCGACTAACGGTCAAGGCTGGCGAAGTTATAAAAGTCCTGATGAAGATGGGGCAGATGGTCACCATTAACCAGGTGATAGATCAGGATATGGCGATTCTGCTTGCCGAGGAGATGGGCCATTCGGCTACCGCAGCAGATTCAGATAACCCGGAAGGTGATTTGACTGTGGGCGTCGGTGAAGCGATGCCTAGAGCCCCGGTAGTGACGGTGATGGGCCATGTTGATCACGGCAAAACTACTTTGTTGGATTACATCCGTAATAGCCGTGTTGCGGCCGGGGAAAGTGGTGGGATTACCCAGCATGTCGGTGCTTATCACGTAGAAACCGATAATGGGCTGGTGACTTTTCTGGATACCCCTGGGCATGCTGCTTTCTCGGCGATGCGCGCGCGAGGTGCCGAACTTACCGATATTGTCGTGTTGGTGGTGGCGGCTGATGATGGTGTGATGCCACAGACTATTGAGGCAATCGATCATGCCGGCAAAACCGGTGTGCCGATAGTGGTCGCGGTTAATAAGATGGATAAGCCCGAAGCTGATTTAGACCGGGTTAAGCAAGAGCTTTCGTCCCACGGTGTCGCGCCTGACGATTGGGGCGGCGAGGCACAGTTCATTTCGCTGTCGGCTAAGACCGGTGATGGAGTTTCCGACCTGCTCGAAGCCCTGCTGATTCAAGCTGAGTTGTTAGAGCTGAAGGCACCTGTGGAAGGGCCTGCGCAGGGTGTCGTTATTGAATCAAAACTCGATCGCGGTCGTGGCGCTGTTGCAACCGTGTTGATTCAGCAAGGCACCCTTAAGCCAGGTGATGTGATTCTTGCTGGCACAGAATTTGGTAAGGCCCGTGTGTTGACCGGTGATACGGGTGAAAAGCTAAGTGAGGTTGGTCCCTCAATGCCGATTGAAATAGTCGGCCTCTCCGGCGCGCCGGGGGTTGGTGACGATTTTAATGTGGTAGTGGATGAGAAGAAGGCGCGTGAGATCGCTGATTTTCGTCGTAACCAGGCGCGAGATAAGGCGCTCGCCAGTACTGTGGTTGCCGGTGATGAAGATATCTTCAGTCAGCTCAAAGCCAAACAGATAAGTACCCTCAACGTTATTATTAAGGCCGATGTACGCGGTTCGGCTGAGGCGATTGTTTCATCATTGGCGCAATTGCCAAGTGATGAAGTGGCAGTCAAAATTATTCAGCAGGGCGTCGGTGCTATTAATGAAACAGACGTTAATCTGGCAATATCTAGTTCATCACTGATTATCGGCTTCAATGTCCGTGCAGATGCTACGGCACGTAAGCTGATTCAGGATAGTGGTGTTGATCTGTATTATCACAGTATTATTTATGAAGTGATCGATCAGATTCGAGCTGCCCTAACCGGAATGCTAGCGCCAGAATTTGCACAGAAAATCATTGGTCTGGCCGAAGTTAAGGAAGTGTTCCGTTCTCCTAAATATGGTGATATTGCCGGATCTATGGTCACGGAAGGCCGGGTTCGGCGCGAGGCACCGATACGGGTGCTGCGTGAGAACGTGGTAGTTTTTGAAGGTGAGCTTGAGTCTCTGCGTCGCTTTAAAGATGATGTCAATGAAGTTAAAAGTGGCACTGAGTGCGGTATTGGGGTTAAGGGGTACACCAGCGTACAACCAGGCGATCAGATTGAGTGTTTTGAACGGGTGCAAGTTGAGCGAACGCTGTAACCTGGCTAGGTCTCAGGCTTCAAACCGGGCGCGGTTATGCCTGGGTTGAACCGTCGACGCCGGGTTGGGCATGCTATACAGCGCGAGCTGCCCGAACTGCTGCGTGAATTGAATGATCCGCGTGTTGACGACCTGATCAGTTTTTCTTCGGTCGATGTCAGTCCGGATCTAAATCGGGCGGTGATTTATTTTACCCATATGGGTGACGTAGACATCACCGAGTCTTTGCATGGGCTGCAACACGCAGCGGGCTTTTTGCGACGTGGAATTGCCCGACGTTTAAATAGCAAAAGGGTGCCTTTTCTCGAATTTGTAGTCGATGAGTTACCGACCAGTACCAGTCGTATTGATGGTCTTTTGAGGGACGCCGCGGAGAAAGATGGGCGCTATTGAAAAGCCCATACGGGTAAAACGTGACCTTGATGGGCTGATGCTGCTGGATAAGCCCCAGGGCATGTCATCCAACCAGGCCTTGCAACGAGTAAAATGGTTATTGCGGGCTAAAAAGGCCGGTCATACTGGCACGCTAGATCCGTTGGCGACAGGGTTGTTGCCGATCTGTTTCGGTGAAGCCACCAAGTTTTCGAGGTTTCAGCTCGAAGCTGATAAACGTTATCGGGTTGTAGGTAGGTTTGGGGAAGTGTCCGATACCGCTGATTGCGAAGGTACCATAGTCGCGACCAACGTTAAGCCAGATTTAAGCGCCGATAAAGTAGAAGCTGCATTGGCTGGATTTCGCGGTGAGATTGAGCAATACCCACCGCGGTACTCGGCTATTAAGGTGGATGGTCGGCGGCTCTGTGATTATGTGCGAGATGGCATTGAGGTGGAGATTAAGCCTCGGCAGGTTCGAGTGAGTCAGTTTGAGATGATTCCATCGGATCACTCTGCTGGTTCGCAAGGTCAGGCCGATCAATGTCTGCAATTTGAGATCAGCTGTAGTAAAGGTACTTATGTACGCAGTTTGATTGCAGATCTGGGTGAACAACTTGGCTGCGGTGCTCATGTAGTTGAACTGGTTCGGATCGCTAGCGGTGGTTTTAAACTTGAACAGGCGCTGACGATTGAAGAGTTTGAAGCGGTAGCCGAGTCAGATGAAATGTTGTCTGAAAATTTGTTGCCAACCGACCAGTTGGTAACTGGACTGCCCAGGCATCAGGTCTCAGGTGCGGATGCTGTTCGGCTGAACATGGGCCAGACAGTGGTTGAAGAGCATGGTCAGGACGGTGGCACGGTGGCGCTGTTTCTGGCGGATGAGTTTATGGGGGTCGGTGAGCTGCTAAAGGGTGCGCTCTATCCACGCCGGCTATTACGTCAGTGATCGCCAGTCATTAATTGTATTAAATGTATTTTTATTGGAGTTGAAGGAAATGTCGTTAACAGCAGAAGACAAAGCAGAAGTCGTTAAAAAATATCAGCGGGATGATTCTGATACTGGATCCCCAGAGGTGCAGATCGCGCTGCTATCGGCTCGGTTGGATTATCTTACCGGCCATTTTAAAACACACAAACATGATCATCATTCTCGTCAGGGTCTGTTGCGGGTGGTTAACCAGCGCCGGAAGCTGCTCGACTACCTGAAGAAGAAGGATCTCAATCGTTATCGCGAAGTGGTCAGCAGCCTGGGCTTGCGAAAATAGATTCCGCTAATGCAATCTGCTGGCTGGTGGCTATAATTGCAAAACCAACCGGTTTAACAGCGTTACATCCATCATAGAGAGATACCGTGACAGCTATCAGAAAAGAGATTCAACTCGGTGAACATACCCTGGTCCTGGAAACCGGCGAAATCGCACGCCAGGCCAATAGTGTTTTAGTGACTTTGGGCGAAACCGTTGTTCTGGTGGCCATGACCGGTAGACGTCAGCCCAAAGCAGGGCAGGATTTTTTCCCGCTGACCGTCGATTTCATCGAAAAATATTATGCCGCAGGTAAGATACCTGGAGGATTTTTCAAGCGTGAAGCTAGACCTTCAGAAAACGCCACGCTGACCTCCCGGCTTATCGATCGATCTGTGCGCCCGCTGTTTCCCGACGGTTTCGTCAACGAGATACAGATAGTCGCCACGGTGATGTCAGCGGATGAGAAGGTTAACCCCGATATTCCAGCGTTAATCGGTGCGTCAGCGGCGTTAGCGATTTCCGGCTGTCCTTACCAGGGCCCAGTCGGCGCAGTTCGGGTCGGCTACATCGACGGCAGCTATGTGGTTAATCCATCACTTGAACAGATGGAAACCACCGAGCTTGATTTGATTGTTGCCGGCATCGAAGCGGGTGTGGTGATGGTTGAATCAGAAGCCAATCAGCTTAACGAAGAAGTGATGCTTAATGCGGTGCTGTTCGGTCAGCAGCAGTTGGCTCCGGTGATTACTGCTATTAATGAATTTGCAGACCTGGCGCGTCAGCCAGCCTGGGAATGGGTAGCACCTAATCGCGATCAGGAAGTGATTGCTAAGGTCACCGCTGATTTCACCAGTGATGTCGAAGCAGCATACAAAATACATGACAAAGGCCAGCGTCAAGACGCAGTGAAGCTGCTACGGGGCAAAATCTCCGAGCAGTATGCAGAAAATGGCGATGCCCTGGACGAAGCGCTTGAAACCCTGCACGACATTGAAAGCGCAACAGTTCGCGGCACCATCCTTAAGGGCGAACCCCGTATCGATGGCCGCACGACTCGTGACGTGCGTCCGATCACCATCCGTACCGGTGTGTTGCCGCGTACCCATGGTTCAGCGCTTTTCACCCGTGGCGAAACTCAAGCTATTGTTACCACCACACTGGGTACGGAACGTGACGGCCAGGTGATTGATGGTCTGCAGCGTGAATATAAAGATAACTTCATGTTGCACTACAACTTCCCTCCCTACTGCGTCGGTGAAACTGGCCGCATGGGCGTCACCAAACGACGCGAGCTCGGTCACGGTCGGTTGGCAAAACGGGCGTTGGCTGCTTTGGTGCCAACTCGGGAAGACTTTCCCTACACCCTGCGGGTGGTTTCAGAAATTACCGAATCTAATGGTTCCAGTTCTATGGCCTCGGTCTGCGGTGGCAGCCTGGCGATGATGGATGCTGGTGTGCCGTTGAAAGATGCGGTGGCCGGTATCGCCATGGGGTTGATCAAAGGCGACGACAGTTTTGCCGTATTGAGCGATATCCTCGGTGACGAAGATCACCTTGGCGATATGGATTTCAAGGTTGCCGGTACTCAAAACGGTATCACCGCGCTGCAGATGGACATCAAGGTTGCTGGTATTACCGGCGAGATCATGGGTGTTGCCCTCGATCAGGCCCGCGAAGGTCGATTGCATATTCTCGAGTGTATGAATGCTGCGATTTCCACCCCGCGTCAGGAAATGTCCGACTACGCGCCGCGTATTATCGCTATCAAGATTAATCCCGAAAAAATTCGTGATGTCATCGGTAAAGGTGGTGCCACCATTCGGTCAATCACCGAAGCTACCGGTGCCACTATTGATATTGACGACGACGGCACCATTCGTGTTGCCAGTGTTGATCGGGCCGCTGGTGAAGAAGCCAAACGCATGGTCGAACAGATTGCAGCGGATGTAGAAGTAGGTACTATTTACGAAGGTAAAGTTGCCAAGCTAATGGATTTTGGTGCCTTTGTGACCATTCTCCCCGGCCGCGACGGACTGTTGCATATCTCGCAGATCTCCAACGAACGTGTCGAGAAGGTCAGCGATAAGCTTTCTGAAGGCGATGTTGTTAGAGTCAAGGTACTTGAAGTTGATCGTCAGGGTCG
>JAHRWJ010000220.1 GCA_019090185.1 Immundisolibacteraceae bacterium | reverse complement strand
TGGAGCCGCTAGAGGATTACCTGGGCAAAGTAATGGTTGGTAACCTTGATCGCTGCCTGGAAGGTCGGCAGTTAGAAGTGCTTGGTTACAGCCGCCAGTATGTCAATTCGAACTGGAAGCTTTACGGTGAGAACACCCGCGATAGCTACCACGCCATGCTGCTACACCTGTTCTACCCCACTTTTGGCATCGCTACCCCAGCAACCAAAACCACCATCGAAATGAGCGAAGAGCGTTATCACAACCTGTTCACGGTGTGGCGGCCCGGTAGCGATGTGAGTCTTGATACCTATAAAGAAAACACCACCCGAGCCTTTAAAGGTGGCAAGGAAGCTTTGCAGGCACCCGAGTTCCTACGGTTTATTAACGAACGTGATGATGACATTGCGATCACCATCGAGTCGCTGTTTCCCAACTCTGTGTTTCAACATATTCAGAATGGTTTCGCGATTCGTCAGATTCGACCGAAGAAAATCGACGAATTTGAATTGCACTGGACCTACATTGGCTACAGCGATGACAGCCCGGAAATGCGTGAACACCGGTTGCGCCAGGCCAACATGCTCGGCCCTGCCGGACTGATCGCGATGGAAGATGCTGAAGCCGGTGAGATTATCCAGAAGGGCATTATCCGTGATGCCGACCAGACCTCTTTTGTGGAGATGGGCGGAGATGGCTATGGTGATCTGGAGGCGTCTGGAACTGACGAAAATTCAATTCGTGGCTTCTGGAAAGGTTATCGGAAGTTGATGGGCATTTAACCACTACCGGTAATAAGCAATGCAAATCCTGAGCCCAACCATGAACTACTGCAGCAACTGTGGTTCGAAGGTCAGCAGAGAAATTCCCGAGGGCGATAATCGGCATCGGTTCGTCTGCGCAAACTGCGACGAAATTCATTATCACAATCCCAATATTGTGGTCGGCTGCGTGACCAGCTGGGAGGGTCGGGTGCTGCTGTGCCGACGGGCAATTGAACCTCGGGTTGGGTTCTGGACCATGCCCTCTGGCTACCTGGAAATTGGTGAATCCACCGAGCAAGGTGCGGCCCGAGAATCAGCCGAAGAAGCTGGTATCGATGTCCAGATTGGCAATTTACTGTCTCTCGTCAGCATCCCTCAAATTGGTCAGATCCATATGATCTACCTGGGTCAGCTGAACACGCCAGAGTTTCTCGCTGGCGAGGAGAGCCTTGAGGTTAAGTTTTTTAGCGAAAACGAGATTCCCTGGGACGATCTGGCTTTTCCGACCGTAAGGCTGGCCCTGGAACACTTCTTTGCCGATCGCAGTCGCGGCGAATTCACGCTGCACTCAGAAGTCATACGACGCCCTGAAACCGGTAGCAACAAGCAATAATCGCCCCCAGCGGCTGTAACTACGCGCTATAATCTGACTGTTTTCACCCATCAGGTGACACTTTTTTTCACCTGATGGACGATCTGAAAACTTCCGAAATGGATGTTAGCGAAAACCATCTGACCAAAAACTAGCTAGAGCGATGGTTGTTTCCGACTTGCCGGTGCAATAGCGCCGTTACATTTCTTCATCAATCCCTAAACTCATCAATGGGAAGAGACAGTTAGAGCTGTCGCTAATAATTTCAACTTCCCTACTACAACATTTCCAAGGACACCGAATGAAAGGTACGATCAAACGTTTTTACTTTAAGAAAGGATTTGGCTTTATTGAGAACGAAGCCGGAGAGGAACTTTTCTTTCACTACAGCGACTTCGACGGCCCCAAAAAATATTTACGCTCTGACTCAATTGTTGAGTTCACTCAGACCGAAGGCGAAAAAGGTCCCTGCGCAGTTGATATTATCGTCGAAGGTTATGTGCCTGGTAGCGAACCTGCTGATGAACCGCGCCAACCGCGATCACCGCAGCGATCACCGGCCAAAAATCAAAATCAGAACCGCTCCAAAAACCAGACCAACAACCCCGCACCCGCTAACAGCGGCGGCAGCTCGATCATGACCGGCCTTATTATCGGCTTGATCATCGGTGGTGCTACCGGCTTTATGGTGGCAAAAAACATGTTTGCCGGCGGCTAAGCCCCAAGCTTAAAAAGCTACTTTAGAAAAATCAGGAGGCGCGCGCCAGTTGCTGGCGCGCCTCTTCGACCGCTTCACGAATCCGGCGGCTATCATTTGCATCCGCAGGCATTCCCTCTAATAGCGGTTGCCAGTAATCCAGCACCTGCTGCCAGCGCTTGTTTTGATAAGCGACGTAGCCCCGATACCAGATCACCGACTGGTCCGCTGGAGCAAGCGCAGCGACCCGCTCATAAGCGGCACCGACCTGTTCGGTCAACTCGCCCTTATCAACGATAAAGCGGTTCGATGCGGCCATCACCGCCATGCTGACATCCTTCGGCTGACGCGCTAATACCTGCTCATACATCTCACCGGCCAGGTCACGACGAGAAACCATAATATAGACCGAGGCCATAGCCCGGTAACCATCGACATCATCCGGGTTTGCGACAACCCGTTGATGAAGCGATTCAACCATCTGTTCGATCGAATCAGCAACCGCAATATCACTACCCACCGCAGAGATGGTTGCCATCCGTGACATGGCATAGCCCTGAATCAGGGTGTAGTCGTCAGTGAGTAATGCGGCCGCTTTGGCGTAGGCTGACGTTGATTCTGCGTAACGTTCAAGGACGAAGTAGGAACGCCCCAGCCGTTTCCAGCCAGCACCATCATCAGGAGATTGTTCCAGCCGGGCTGCAAGCCGTTTAACCATAGCACCAATATCTGGGGTGCCATCGGCGAGCATCGGTACGCCACCTGAATTGGAGCCCATC
>JAHRWJ010000026.1 GCA_019090185.1 Immundisolibacteraceae bacterium | reverse complement strand
GTTCCCATCATCATCACGAATCGAGAGTTCGACATGTAATGCGGGTTTACCGCAAGAAGTCAGTAATTCGGGCTCACCGGCGAAAGCGCGCATGTGGTCTTCATGACGCAGAAAACTAAGCCAGCCGCCGGTCGCTTCAGTGAGACCATACATTTGCATTATTTTGCTTGGGAACGTATCCACCCACTCACGAATAACCGCCGGCCGTGTTGGCTCCGAGCCATAAGCAATGATACGTAGCGAGGAGGCGTCAAAACTGCCGGCTTTATAAAGATCGAGTAGACGTCGCATCAGCGTCGGCATCAGCAGGCTAAAGGTTGCTTTTTCCTGCTCCAGCAACGCTAACCAACCCTCACCGGTAAAGTCACCGCCGGGTAACACGATGGTCATACCGTTCACCAAATTAAAGCTGTTAAGCACAATGCCTACGCCGGCAGTCGAACCCGGCGACAAAAACACATCCTCCGGCACCAGCCCCATCTGCAGCGTGGTGTGCAGCTGACATTCCCGCACGCCGCGCTGGCTCCAGATCGCACCCTTGGGTAAGCCGGTGGTACCCGAGGTATAGCTAATGGCAATGTCATCGTCTTCATCAAGTAGCGGCAACAGCGGTGCAGCGATATCGGTAGTCGCCATTGTCTCAAAATCATTAGCCAAACCATGATCGCCACGCAGCCCTATCAGCTGCCTGCCGGCGGCAAACTCATCGAGATGATCACCAAGAATGGCTAAACAGTTGTCCTGAATAATCACCACTTTCGGCTGGCAATCGTTCACCAGGTGAACCATTTCCCGGGGTGCGTAACGCCAGTTAATGCCGACCCGAATCGCACCGATTTTGGCGCAGGCGTAAAAATGCTCAATGACTTCGACAATATCGTGGGCCAGAATGGCGACCACGTCACCCTTGCCGACGCCCATCGCCTGCAACGCACTGGCTAGCCGATCAGAACGCTGATCAAGCTCAACAAAAGTTCGGCGAATATCGCCATCAACAAAGGCGGTTTTGCTGCCAAAACCTGCCGCAGTTGAACGAATAAAGTCTCTCGGTAAAAGCATAATGACCTACCCTAAATGTGGTTCTAATTAGAAAAGTTATCAAAATTCACGACCCGCTTCTCTACAGCTGGACGATGGTGCCCGACTAAGCGCTATCACCCTAACTGTAAGCAGCGTTTAACTACTAGTAATTTGCAAAATGCATCAGAAGCCAAGTTTAAATTAGTTCAAACCTTACCTGGGTCACAACCTGGCAAGAAACCCCTTAACAGCGGCCACAAACACGTCATTGTCATCACCGGCTACCATATGGCCTGCCCCCTCTACCTCAACAAATTCGGCGTGGGGAACGGTAGCTAAAAAATCCGCAGCACCCTCGGCACTGACCACATCGCTGAGTTCACCGCGAATCAGCAGGGTTGGAATTGTCAGCCGAGTCGCCGCCTGCTGCATACGTTCGTGTAACACCCCAGAACCGGCTTTAGCGAAAGCATCCATCATGCGGTTATCCCAGTGCCAGTAATAGCGACCATCGTCGTGTTGACGCAAGTTTTTACGTAACCCTTCCTGGCTGGAGGTTCGACGTCGATTAGGCAGGTATTTAGCCACCGCGGTGGCGGCCTCATCCAGGGTCTCAAAACCCTCCGGGTGGCCTGCCATAAAATGGCGCACCCGGCGCTCACCACCCTGCTGGATTTGCGGAACAATATCCACCAGCACTAAGGCGCGAAATAATTCCTCGTCAGACGCTTGCTCAGTGGCAGCGTCCTGGGTCAATAAACCGACAATGCCCCCTAACGAAGCACCCACTAGCACGGGTGGTTGGTTCAGCGTATCAAGCAGATGTCGCAAATCGTCGACAAAATGATCGAAGTGATAATCACCATCGTCCGCCCAGTCACTCTCACCGTGACCACGCTGATCCATCGACAGCACATACCAGCCGGCGGCCGCCAACTCTTTACCAGCACTTTGCCAGGAATGCCGGGTCTGACCGCCGCCATGCAACAACACCACAGGTGAGTTACTCGGCAAACCAAAACTATCAACAACCAGCTCAAGACCTGCGCCTGAAACCCGCTGGGTGGTCGCCTGACGATGAGGCATCGTTAACTCGATCAGATCAAAAAGGAGATATTGGGAATTGGCTCATTACCATTCACCAGCACCACTTTTTTACGCGCCATTTTCAACTCACCCTCAACACGGCGTAGCTGATAGGTAATGCGGCCAGCCCAGATGTGCATGTCATGGGTCGACTGAATGGCCATTTCGGTCAAATTAAAATTGACCCCGACCTGGTATTCGTCGCCCTCTTCAGCCTCAAGTTCAATCGGCGAAATAACCCGACTCATGGGCGACACCGGCAACTGGCTATGTCGAGTGCCACTGTTCAGCGCCTTGATGCGCGTCTGTATACGCATGCGATTATCGTTCAGATGCGACACATGTTTCTCTGGATCCATATTAGGGCCCCGAGGCACCCAATAATGACCGTCGTCAGTCCAAAGACTTTCCCAATCGCTATAGAGCGACTGATCACAAAAGCGTGACTCTTTGAGAATAAATTGGGTGAGTTCGTTAATCAGTTCGTAGTTGGCCATAATCTTCCCTGCTGCCATAGCGCCGCTGCGTCGTCACCGACACAGCGGCTTCTATCATTTTATTTATTGTGACAAGACTTACTATCCGAGGATGGCTGCGGCCATTTAAACCTGCAGCGCAATAAGTCAGTTATGCGGAGTGGTCGCGCAGCATCTCTTCACGGTGACGACGCCAGAAACCCCGATTCACGGTCTCATCAGACATGTGCGAGACGATCTTGCCATCTTCCTCATACTCGCGATGCATACCACGGCTCAAATCCACCCACTCCTGCCCGCCAGCACTGAGGCCAGACTGATTGCGCTCGGCAATGATCACATCTTCAGGAATTAAAAATGACGCCGGGCCAACTGCACCTTCGGTCTGGTGAATTGCCCGTTTATTCACCTCAGGCGCACCTTTGAGGGACATTGGGGTATAGAGCTGCACACACTCGTTGGCACTCACTGGATAGTAAAAAACCACGTTGAGTTCACCCAGAAACAAATTAGGAAAAATAATCGCATGGGGAGGGCCGGTAACACTCAGCTCATGGGCTCGCTCTTCGCCATAAGCCTTAATCATTGCGGCGGTGTACTTAGGCAATTTTGACGCCGGCACCCGGCCAAACCACTCAAAGGGAATATTGCGAGAGCGGTAAGCCACGTTGAAATCGATCTCCATGTGGCCATTGCCCCAATCCCGCACCACCGGAGGCTCTGCATCGGTATCTGCAAGCAGATCCATCGCCTGAGAGTCAGTGGCGTGCATAAAGGAGGCATGAGTGGTTTCAACGTGATAACCGTCACAATCATTCTCGGGCAACATTTTCCAGTTGGCTTTAAAGCGGTGCTGTAACCAGCCAGCCTGCAACTCTAATTCGCCTTCGGGAGACAGATCTACCGCCCGGTCGATCAACGCAGTTGCATCACCCAGATGTTCGGCCAGCGTAATGCCGCTACCTTCCAGGCTTGCGAACACAAACCCCCGGTAGACCCCTATTTGAGTGGCAGGGACCATGCCAAGTTGAGATTTATCAAAGTCATCCGGATATCCATCCGGATGAGGCACATCGATTAACGCCCCTTTCAAATCATATACCCACCCATGGTACGGGCAGACCAGCACTTTTTTATTCTCCCCTTCGTAGCCACAAACCATGTTCGCGCGATGGGCACAACGATTACGGATGACATTAACGCCACCGTCTTTGTCACGCGTCATAATCACCGGCTGCTTGCCGAGCTGGCGCAATACGTAATCGCCGGTATTCGGAATCTCACTGTCGTGGCCTACGAACACCCAACCGTGATGGAAAATCGCTTCCATTTCATCATCGAACACCTGGTCACTGGTGTACATAGAACTGTGAACCTTGCCTTCCTGAATCAGATGGCTGTAATCACGTTTTAATCCCTGTTCTGGCATATTCATCTTCAAACTCCTCTAAAATCCCTGGCCAGGTCAAACCCAGGTCAAACTAACCTGTATAGCCTTTCCCGCTCGCTGGCACTGCCAACACTAAACTTAGGCGGAACCTTTTCGATTCTCTAATCCTAAGGCCAATTAACTATAAAAAAACAACCGACGAAGGATAATCAGCCATGCCCGCTCTGTACAGAAATTTTGCACTCCAACACTCTGGACTAGCCACGATGACTACATTCAAATCGATTGTTCGAACCGGGCTCTATCTCTTTTTCCTGACGGTC
>JAHRWJ010000219.1 GCA_019090185.1 Immundisolibacteraceae bacterium | reverse complement strand
GGATAAAGTTCTTCAAAGCCGATCGATTTGCCATGCTCAACCACCATGCGGGCATGAAAGCGCTGCAAACCACGGGGTTCTCTTACCCCGCAAGAGTGGGCAATCACGCCAATCTCGTGCTCTAAATTATGTTGATAATGGGCAACCCGGGCGGCTTTGTCCGCTGGTACCAGTCCGCGCTGTAATCGGGGTTTGTGGGTGGTGATGCCGGTGGGGCAGGTGTTTTTGTTGCATTGCAAAGCTTGAATACAACCTAGCGAAAACAAAAACCCGCGGGCAGAGACCAGGAAGTCGGCACCGATGCACAGCGCCCAGGCGCCGCTAGCCGGGTTGATTAATTTGCCGGAGCAGATCACCTTCACACGATCGCGTAGACCATATTCGCAAAGCTTATCCACAAGGATCGGCAGAGATTCGCGCAGCGGTAAACCGACGTCATCCATCAATGACATAGGTGCAGCGCCGGTGCCGCCGTCGGCGCTGTCCAGGGTAATAAAATCGGGGGCAGATGCGGGCCCCCGGTTCATAATTTCGGCAAACAGTTCATCGAGCCAGCCCTGTGCGCCGAGTACGGCTTTGAAACCGACGGGTTTACCGGTCACTTGGCGAACGCGTTCAATCATTGCCAGCAGATCATCCACACTGTTTATCTCCGGATGGCGATTGGGGCTGATCGAATCTTCACCGGCCGGAATGCCGCGAATAGTGGCGATTTCTTCGGTCACTTTCGCGCCGGGCAGAATACCGCCTTTGCCGGGCTTGGCCCCCTGGCTGAGTTTAATTTCAAACATGCGGACTTGTTCATGATTAGCTACCTTGCGCAGTAGATCGTCACTCAGTGCCCCATTGGCATCGCGTACGCCGTATTTGGCGGTGCCGATTTGGAACACCAGATCGCAGCCGCCATCCAGATGCCAGGGGGCGAGACCGCCCTCGCCGGTGTTCATCCAGCAGCCGGCCTTTTTTGCGCCGCGTGACAGGGCTAGCACGGCAGGTTTCGACAGGGCGCCATAGCTCATGCCAGAAATATTAAAGAGAGATTTTGCGGTAAAGGGTTTGGTGCATCCCGGCCCGATGACCAAGGGTGCTGGTGCGGCAGCATCTTCATCCAGCGTCGGGTAAGGGCAGTTCAGGAAGATCACGCCGCCCGGTTCGCGCAAATCCCGTCCTGAGCCGAAGGCGACCGTGCTGTCGACATTCTTGGCTGCCCGATAGGCCCAGGAACGTTGGGCTCGGTTGAAGGGTTGCTCTTCGCGATCCATGGCGAAAAAGTACTGACGGAAGAACTCCCCCAGATGTTCGAAAACATATCGAAACCGGCCTACCAGGGGATAATTTCGACGAATGGTCTGTTTGGTTTGTAGGCGGTCAATGAAGTAAAGCGTGATCGCCAATAATACCCCGGTGCCGATAACAACAATAAACAGGGCAGCCATCAGTTCGATTGCGGTCATTAAAAAATTACTTAAATTTTCAGGTAAAAAACTCATTATCCTTCTCCGAAAATAGTAAGGTTTTGAGCCCAGCCAGGGCTGAGGAACGCACGACCAACATTTTCTGCGCCTGCAGGCCGCATAGGGTTTGGGCTCTGCCGCCGCTTCTCAGGCCGGATTGGCGCAGTCTGGCAAAGGCCGTCCGGCCGGTGCGAAACTCCGTGTGGTCGTTGATTATCACCGCCGAAGTTTTACATCCACGGTGACCGTTTCCTTCACCGATTCATTGACTCTGTGCTGTTCGTTGATGCCGGTTAAAGGCCCAACCGCGGTGAGTTTCTCCAGCGGATCACTATTAACAGGACTGTTGCTCACCAAAGGTAGCGAAATGGCATGCTGCGACTGAGTCAACCGTGGCAGTACCGACCGGGATAAGGGCTGTTGTTGGCGGCTCATATCGGGCAGACCAGATTGCCGAGCTGTGCGGTGAGTTTCATGTTCTCGCGATAATCCACCGGGCAGTCGATAATCGCTACCGTATCCGCAGCCAGGGCCTGCTCTAGCGTTGGCAACAGCTCCTCAGCGCTGTGCACCCGGTAGCCTTTGGCACCAAAACTCTCAGCATATTTCACCAGGTCGGGATTGTTAAAACGGATGTTGCTCTCACGACCATAATGGCGCAGCTGATGCCACTTGATTAACCCATATTCGCTGTCGTTCCAGACCAGTACTACGAATTTCAACCCGAGTCTTAACGCGGTTTCGATCTCCTGAGAATTCATCAGAAAACCCGCATCACCAGAGACCGCCACCACTTTACGATCTGGATGAACCAGTGCGGCGGCGATAGCGCCGGGCAGTGCGATTCCCATCGAGGCAAAGCCGTTAGAGATGATGCAGGTATTGGGTTGCTGTGCCTGATATAGCCGCGCTACCCACATTTTGTGGGCACCGACATCACTGATAACGATATCTTCCGGCGCCAGTGCCTGGCGTAAATCCCAGAGTATTTTCTGGGGTTTGATGGGAAAACCATCATCTGCTGCGTGTTCGGTGACAACTTCTTCGATGGCGTTACGCAATCCGGTTGAAAACTCGGCGTGGCGTAGGTTGGTTTTTGCGCCAATTTCCACCAGCGCTGAATTGAGATCACCAATGACCCCAACTTCAAGCTGATATTGGGCGTCGACCTCGGCGGGCATCGAATTGATATGCACAATGCGCGCGGAGCGATCAGGGTTCCAGAGGTGTGGGTGGTATTCGATCATGTCGTAGCCGATGCAGATCACCAGGTCCGAGCGGTCAAAACCACAGGCGACATAGTCGTGGGCCTGTAGCCCCACGGTGCCCAGCGAGAGCGGATGCTGGGTAGAGATCACGCCTTTGGCCATGAAGGTGGAGGCTACCGGAATATTGAGCTGTTCGGCGAATTGCACTAATGCTTCGCTAGCGCCGGCGCGAATTACCCCATTACCGGCCATGATGATCGGCCGCTGGGCAGCATCGATAAGGTTTGCCGCCTGTTCGATTTTTTCCGGCGGTGGCACCGGCGCCTGGGCACTTTGACGAAGCAATGGCAGGTCGCCATTAACCGCCATGCTGGCAATATTCTCAGGCAGTTCAATAAAACTGGCGCCGGGTTTCTCTTTTTCGGCGTCTTTAAACGCTTTGCGCAGAATCTCGGGGATCACCTCCGGCGCACGTACCTGGGTGCTGTATTTGCTAATGGGTGCAAACATCGCCACCAGATCGAGCACTTGATGGCTCTCTTTATGCAGCCGGGTGGTCGCGCCCTGCCCGGCAATCGCAACCACGGGTGCTAAGTCCATATTGGCATCAGCGACGCCGGTAATCAGGTTGGTTGCTCCGGGACCCAGGGTGGCCAGGCAGACCCCTGCGCGGCCGGTGAGACGGCCGTAAACATCCGCCATAAAGGCAGCGCCCTGTTCATGGCGGGTCAGTACAAACTGAATATGGCTATCGAGCAGGG
>JAHRWJ010000218.1 GCA_019090185.1 Immundisolibacteraceae bacterium | reverse complement strand
GCGTTGAGTATTGGCATTGCCCGCGCCGCCTTCGAATCCGCTCGGGATTACGCCCGAGAGCGGGTTCAGTTTGGTAAACCGATTGCCCAGCACCAGAGCATCACCTTTGGCCTGGCGGATATGCTCACCCGTATCAATGGCGCTCGACTGATGGTGCACCACGCGGCCCGGCTCAGAATGGCCGGCGAAAATGCCATCAGCGAAGCCTCCCAGGCAAAACTAGTTGCCAGTGAAATGGCCGAATGGGTTTGTAGTAAAGCCATTCAGATTCACGGTGGTTATGGATACCTCAATGACTTCCCCGTCGAGCGCCACTACCGCGATGCCCGCGTCACACAGATATATGAAGGCACCAGCGAAGTGCAGCGGCTATTAATTGGTCGTGATCTGGGCTGAGTCGTAAGGTGTCTGTCTACTGGCCAGCCCTGTCATGGGGGGCCTGCCGATAAAACTGCGATAGCTGTTGGTAAACCGTCGAGTATTCGGCAATTAATGTTTGCGGATCAGTAAAAAAAACCTCGCTGACTACGGCAAAGAATTCCGCTGGGTCGGTACCCGCATAGCTGTCGATAGCCGGGCGGTGGTGATGGGCGAGGCGTTGCTGTAAATGGTTGAACGCATTAGTAAAAGCCTCAGTCCAGTGGCTGATTTCCATAACACTGTGCAATGGTGGCATGCCGTTGGCGCGACCGTTACGCATGTCCAGTTTATGGGCAAATTCGTGGATCACTACGCTATGCCCTATATGGGGAGATTCAAGTTCGCGAGCCACGTCATCCCAAGAGAGAATCACCGGACCGCGCAACCAGGATTCACCGCTCAGGGTACGTGTCTGCGCCGAGACCAGACCGATTTGGTCGACGTTGTTGCGCGCCACCCTGAACGCGCCGGGATAGATGATGACCTCGCTCCAGCCGTCGTAATAGTTGAGTGCTAATTTGAGTACCAACAAACAGGCCTGGGCGGCAATGGTCACCGCCATGGCAGGGGAGACCACCAGGCCATGCGCGCCGACGAAGCTCTTGCGGTGTAAGAAAAGGGTGGTTAACTCACGCAGGTGGGCTCGCTCCACGGCGCTCAGTCCATCAAACACCGCACCTCGGTCTATCACCTGCTCCCATGTCGAATGGGAGATTGGGTGGCGGCGCAGCACATACAGCGTGTGCAAACGCTCAAACCAGCGCAAGGTTAGCCGGTTTTTTAGTCCCTATATTCATCAAAAACGCCGACTAAAGCTCATATTCGGATCCTGGCTCCGGCAACGTTACATCGGCACTATCAAGCTGCGCGGCAAAAGCCTCCATTGCTCGCTCTTCGCCGTGCACCAGAAAGGTACGTGCCGAACTGCCTGCCTGTTTATGCCATGCGAGCAGCCCACCTTGATCGGCATGGGCAGAAAAACCACCGATAGTATGGATACTCGCCCTGACCGAAACTTCCTCACCGTAAATGCGCACACTCTCGGCGCCATCGATTATTTTTCGTGCCAGGGTGCCGCGGGCGGCAAAGCCGACAAAAACCACACTGCAATGTTCCCGCCAGAGATTGTGCTTAAGGTGATGGCGCACCCGGCCACCCGTGCACATTCCGGAACCGGCAATAATCACCGCACCGCTGTGGAACATATTGAGCGCCATGGATTGTGCGGTATCACTAATAAAATGCAGCCCCGGAAACCCGAACGGGTCCTCGCCGTTGGCAAATAGCTGAGCGCTATCGTCGTCGTAACATTCCGGGTGGCGGCTAAAAATTTTTGTTGCTGAAATCGCCATCGGCGAATCCAGAAAAACCTGAATACTGATTGGCAGTTTGCCTGAGGCCCGGCCCTCGCGCAGGAAATAGAGTATTTCCTGCGTGCGCTCCAGTGCAAAGCTTGGAATGATAACGTTACCGCCCCGGCTAAAAGTATCGGTAATGGCCGTGTAGAGTTCATCTACCGATGGGGCCAGGCGTTTGTGTAATCGGTCGCCGTAGGTAGTTTCCATCACCACCACATCGGCCTTGGGAGCGGTTGCCGGGTCACTTAAAATAGCCCGATCACGGTAGCCCAGGTCACCGGAAAAAAGCACCCGTCGCCTCTCACCCTGCTCTTCGAGCTCAAACAGCAGACAGGCCGAGCCCAAAATATGGCCGGCATCCTGAAAGGTAACTTTGATACCGCTATCCAGTGATATGGGCTGACCATAAGTAGCCGTGCGGCCAAAATAGTCGAGGCTATCCAGCGCATCCAGGCGGGTGTATAGCGGCTCTGCCTCGCTACCATTTTTGCCACGACGGGCCAGTCTTCGCGACCGCCATTTGGCCTCTTCTTCCTGAATATGGGCGGAATCGAGCATGACCAGTTTGGCGAGGTCTTTGCTGGCAGCAGTGGTGATAATTTCACCGGTAAAGCCCTGTTTAACCAGTAGAGGAATGCGGCCACAGTGGTCCAGGTGAGCGTGGGTGAGCAGCAGAAAATCGATACTCCGCGGATCAAAGCCAAACGGTGCCTGGTTCTCTTCGGCTATTTCACGACCGCCCTGGTAGAGCCCGCAATCAACCAGAATTTTTTTGCCGTTACAGCTAACGAGGTGGCAGGAGCCGGTAACTCCCCGGTCAGCCCCGTAAAAACCAATTTTCACGATTCATCAACCCGGTTGATGGCTAGATTAAAAAACAGATTACTCACTCCTCAGTGTCCGATTCAAAAATCGACAACCGGGCTCGAAGCTGGGTCATTTCTGCGAGTAACTCCAGCGCCAATGCCGCGCCTGCCAAGTTCACCCCCAGATCCTGCTGCAATCGCTGGACTGTACGAATACGACGAACGGAGTGCCCTGAAAAGCGCCAGGTTTCATGGCGCTCAAGAGGTTCAATAATACCTTCACCCACCACAGCAATCAGCCATTCAGCGCTGACCCGACAAGCCTGACTCAAATCACCGAGGGTCAGTTCGACTTCCTCGACAACATGGCCGCTAATCACCTCAATCGGAATAGCCATTCATACCCCCAGCGCTTTGCGTGGATTAAAAGCCAGTTGCTGTTCCATCTGTTCATACAGAGCGCGGGCCTCGTCACTCTCTGCCGCCGGTAGTACCACCCGTAGCAGTACATATAAATCACCGGCGGGACTCCCGGGGATACCCCGTCCTTTGAGGCGCATCTTGCGCCCGGACTGTGAACCGGCGGGAATTTTCAGGTCAACATTACCGACTGGAGTCGGCGCAGTCACCGTCGCTCCTATTGCCGCCTCCCAGGGAGCCACTGGTAGATCAAGATAGAGGTCGCGGCCTTCGACTCGATAAAAAGGATGAGCACCGAATTCAACCTCCAGATAAAGGTCACCGGCGGGCGCATCACCATGGCCCTGACTACCCTGGCCAGCAAGGCGAATATGTTGGCCCTGACGGACGCCTTTGGGAATGGTGACATTAAGCGTGCGGTTCTTAATCGCTGGCCGACCATCTGCACCTAGCTCGGTATGGCCCAAGGTAATAGTGCGGGTGGCACCAAGATAGGCGTCCTCAATTTCGATGACCGCTTTGGCGTAGGCGTCCTCGCCTCGCGCTCTGGCGTGCCTCGCACCATACTGGGAAGCCTGTGATGGGTTTCCCTGGGCAAACCCATTGCCAAATAGCGATTCAAAAAAATCACTAAACTGGGACGCATCGCCGCCGGTAAATCCGCCGCCATGAAACTCGAAACCTGGCTCCCATCCAGGTGGCGGCCGAAAATCTTGCCCGCCCTTCCAGTCAGCTCCTAATTGATCATAGGCGGCACGCTTTTCCGGGTCTTTCAACACCTCGTAGGCCTCACCAACCTCCTTGAAACGGGTCTCGGCATCCTCGGCCTTGCTGACGTCTGGATGGAATTTGCGCGCCAATTTACGATATGCACGCTTAATTTCATCCTGACTGGCAGTGCGTTCCACACCCATCAGTTGATAATAATCCTTAAATTCCAATAGTGACTCCGTCGCCTCAATTCACAAGGGCATTCGCAAGCAGGTTCAGATACGAATGGCACTAAGTTAGACAATTTATCATGCTGTCACATGGGCGCAGATCAGTTTTAATGGCAACCTTCGAGATTATTTACTTAGGTCTTGACTTAGCTACCCCCTGATAACGCGCCCAAAGCCAGGGACTTTTCGGATCAGTGCGGCGCACTTTTTGAGCACAGCGATTTCGCACAAACCCGCAAAAACGCTGCCTTTGGGGGATCAGAGAAAAAGAGAAAAGGGTCAAATCGTGACTCAACAACTTGAGAGTCAGTTTTGAAATACAGAATTTCCCGTTAGCGCAGCAAAAATGGCAACAGATCTATGGACTGAGTATGTTGGTGTTCGTTATTACATTACTCTAGGGCACGAATTGAGAAGAGTTCTCGTTTTAATATGTTAAGTCAAGATTTGACCCCTTTGTTTGTTGGTGTCGACCATCGCCTGAAGCTAGATGGTAAATCTCACCGATGCATGTGAGTATTGGAAGTCGAACCAAGGGCGGCATCTAACAGCAGTGTTAGACCCGGTCTATTGTCTGTTTGACTGAACGGACTTGCGGTCCACCTTTAATGCAGCCAAATATCAGCGAGTATAAGTTATTGGTTGTTGAGCTTTAATCCGTGTTATCTGGATCAAAGTGGTTTTTCTATATTGTAAAGATCTTCCCCAATAAACCGGGGATAAAAAGGAGTTTAGTTTGATAAAGAAGATCCTTCTAGTTATTTTGGTCTCAATCGCGAGTTCTGCTTACGCACAAAGTTTTAACAAGGTAGCACCG
>JAHRWJ010000217.1 GCA_019090185.1 Immundisolibacteraceae bacterium | reverse complement strand
GGAGTTCTAATCAGGGTGAAAAAACGCCACCGCACACTTCTCACTGTTATCTTTGGTCTTGCCGGCCTGGCGGCTGTTGCTGCGCTGGTGCTAAATGCCTTTTCCAGTAATCTGGTCTATTTCCGCAGCCCTACTGATGTGGCTGAGGGCGAGGTCAATCAGGCCAACTCTTTTCGACTTGGCGGCATGGTTCGCGAAGGTAGCATTCAACGCCAGCCCGACACCCTCAAGGTGAGCTTTGTGGTTACCGATTACAACCACGATGTGAAGGTTCATTACGACGGCGTACTGCCGGATCTATTCCGTGAAGGCCAGGGCGTTGTGACTGAAGGGGCAATGGACCAAAACGGTCTATTTACTGCCCACACAGTGTTGGCCAAGCACGATGAAAACTACATGCCGCCAGAGGTCGCCGATGCCCTTGAAAAAGCGGGTAAAACCGCTAGCGGCGAACCACTCGCACCGAACATGCCTGCAATCAAAGAAGCACTCAAGAGCGATTAATGTAACTCTAGTTACTCGCGCATCAATGTTGAAAAATGCGCCACCAGGGAGTCGTTAGCCGATGATTTTAATTCTCGATTCAACCATCCAGTCAAATGATCAGCGCCTCGAATTGCTGCAGTCCCATTTACGTCAGTTACCCAACATAAAGATCAAACTGCACCAGGTAACCGGCAGCCAGCAGACCCTGCATGAAATCTACCTAATTGGTGATACCCACCGGTTAGACGAGGCCGAGATCTGCGCCCTTGACGGTGTTGAACGGGTTATTAGAATTTCTAGCGATTACCGCATTCTTGGTCGCCATGACAGTGACCAACGCAGTAATGGCTTTTCCTACCAGGGCATCCGTTTCAGTCAGGACTCTCTACAGATCTTTGCCGGGCTCTGCGCGGTTGACACAGCTGAGCACGTAGACCAGATGATGGCCGCGGTGGCCGCAGAAGGATTGCAATGTACCCGGATGGGTGCCTACAAGCCCCGCACTAACCCCTACTCATTTCAGGGTCATGGCGCCAGTTGTCTGCCGTGGGTGTTTGAATCAGCAGGCAGACATGGGATTAAGGTGATTGCCATGGAAGTTACCCATGAAAGCCATATCACTGAAATCGAACAGGCGCTCGCCGCTGCAGGCGATCCCTGTGGCGTGATCATGCAGGTCGGAACCCGCAACACCCAAAACTTTGAACTGCTAAAGGCCCTCGGGCGTCAACGGCGATTCCCCGTGCTATTAAAGCGCGGCTTTGGTATTACCCTGGATGAGTCCATCAACGCTGCCGAATACCTGGCCAGCGAAGGTAATGATCAGGTTATCTTCTGCCTGCGGGGGGTTAAAACCAATTTGGGCGACCCGCACCGTAACCTGGTTGATTTCGCCCATGTGCCGGCGGTGAAGGATCAAACCCGGATGCCGGTCTGTATCGATCCCTCACACTCAGTCGGTCGTCGCCATCAGAGCCAGGACGGCATTTTGGATCTGTTGCACGCCACTGCCCAGGGCGTTATCGCCGGTGCCAACATGATTCTGATCGACTTCCACCCAGACCCAGCGACCGCACTGGTTGATGGTGCCCAGGCCCTGACGCTGGCGGAACTGCCCAGGTTTGTGGAAGACGTCCGTCTCACCCGTGCAGCTTATGAACAGCGGGTTGCGCTCTACAAAAATTAGTAACACTTTAGTGGGTGGCCGTTATCGATAATATCTTTAAGGCGCTGCCAGATGCGCTGCTGCAAGAGCAGTTTGAAACCCTAGCTGAATCGGGCCAGTTAAAAATTGAACGTATTGTCTCCAGAGGGCAGCCATCGCCGGCCAGCGGCTGGCATGATCAACCCCAAAATGAGTGGGTCATGGTGGTAGAGGGTGAAGCGATATTAAGTTTCATCGACCAGCCCCAGATATCGCTGGCTACTGGTGACTTCCTACTTATTCCGGCGCACCAGAAACATCGGGTGAGTTATGCAAACCCCGAGCAAGTGACCATCTGGCTGGCTATTCATTACCCGCAATAAATTATTTTCTTAACAGGCTTTTCTAAAAGTTATCAATTTCCAGTAGGCATCCTCAATTGTTGAGAGTATTCTTGCTCAACGGCCTTAAAGCATCATCCTGATGTGCGTCAACTAAGCTCGCTAAAAACCTCTATATTTATAAGCACTGTTTTTTATGCCCCAGCTTGAACTTCGTCTTCCACCACCCTTAGTGGCTGCTATAACCGGCCTGCTGATGTGGGTTTTCGCGACACTATTTGCGCCATTTGATTTCACTGGGGAAACCAGCAGGTTTTTGGCATATGGCTTTAGTGCTGTGGGCAGTGTACTTCTGATACCTGCGACCCTGGCTTTCATTACCTTTAAGACCACCATCAACCCCACCCGCCCTGAACAGAGTGTTCAGCTTATTACGACTGGCATTTTTCGACTCAGTAGAAACCCAATCTACCTGGGACTGTTGCTGATGCTGGTGGGCTGGGGAATTTGGCTGGCAACACCGATTGCGCTGGTTGTGGCAACACTGTTCCCGCTGTTGATGACTCGGTTTCAAATTATTCCCGAAGAACGAGCATTAGAAACCCTGTTTGGCGAGCAATTCCTGGCTTACAAACAGCGGGTGCGGCGATGGATCTAAGTCGGCGAAAATTCCGGTTTAGCAGTCATAGACAACCGAGTTTTCAATGGCTGATGTTAGCGCTATTACTTACTCTTACTCCGCGTCCGGTGGCAGCTGAAAACCCGCTACAGATTTGGCTATATTCAATTTATCCGCCGGAGGTCATGCGCAATAAAACCCAACCCTTCATCGATTACCTGCAACAGCGCACTGGCTTGGCGCTTTACGTAAGAAGCTCCTCGATCTCTTCAACGATTATCGAAAGCTGCGTGAAGGGACTGCCCCACGTCATTATAAGTAGTACCAAAATTGGCAAAAAAATCGCCTCTACCTGTGGTTACACCACTATCGCTGTTACCTACCAGCCACTATTTTTGTTTGTCGAAAACAACTCAAACTTCAAAACTATCGATGATGTTCAACGATTCGGTGGCATTATCAATTCTGATGCCAAGGTTGCGATGGCTAAAGAGTTAGCTCTAATCAACCGCGACATTGAAGTGATTAACTACCCGACCCTGATAGCCTTAATGAAAGGCCGGGGCAAAGACCGACTAGAGGGTCTCATATTGGCCAAAGCCATCATCAAGGCTGCCCCCCTGCTGGAGCAGGATCATCACCCGATCCATGCCTTCCATACCCATGGCCGTGGCATGGTGCTGGTATCGCCTTTAGTCGCTGCCGAACAGCGAGAAAAGTTTGCCGCTGTGCTCCTGGAAAATAGCCCTATCAGTGAGAAGGTATGGCAACAGGGCATCGGTGCCGGCGCTTTCCTAAGCCCTACTAGCGCCCCATAAATTATGAACATCAGGCGGTTTTGTTAGCCAAACTTAAGCCCCCATCGGCTCTATTCCTGATCTAACTCCCCTTCGATCACCCTGCCACCGCCCTGCACTGGTTTATCACCTGGCTCGCTATGATTAGACGGTGCCCGTGCCTGGCCTTGAAATGGCGATTGCTGGCTGTTCTGATCAAGGTTGGAGCCTGACAGCTGACGGCGAACCAACCAGCCTAGTAAGCCCCGGCGGACTGCTGGAATAAGACAGCAAAACCCGACCGTATCGGTCACAAACCCTGGGGTCAGTAACAGGGCACCGGCAAACACGATCAATACACCCTCAAACATCTCGGTGGCGGGCAGCCGACCTGCGGCCAATGACTGCTGTATTTGCATTAAGGTATGGCGACCCTGGGCGCGAACCAGCATGGCACCTAAAGCTGCAGTAAAAACCAGTATAAAAATGGTGGGCAAAGAGCCAATGACACGACCCACGTTAATAAGCAGATAGAGTTCAAACATCGGCACTGAAATAAACAGCAAAAATAGTAGTGAAGCTGGGCGCATAAAATACTCGACAGTACGATAAACCAGAAAAACCTTCGCCAGGTGGCTATTCTGAGGGCCACCACCCCGCCCTGTCGAGAAGGATTGAGTTAATCTATTGTGAGCCTGATCCATTGGTTACAATTGACCGGGTGATGGACAGGCGCAAGGTAATCATCAAACATTAATTGCGCTTGGTTTCACCCCTACCTTTGACTGAGTCTAGTCACCTTTGCATACTAATTTTTTAACCCGGCAACTGCTTTTCATGAACAGCACAGATATCGAAGTAGTCAATCAAATAGTCAGCTGGCTCGAACTGCAGCAGCCGACATACCTGGTCACGGTGGTAGAAACTTGGGGTTCATCACCCCGGCCAGCGGGCTCGTTACTCACCGTCAACGGAGATGGCCGGCAGGTTGGCTCGGTCTCCGGCGGCTGTATCGAAGAACATCTGATAGAGCGGATAGCAGCGGGTGAGATCGCCGGCCAGAAACCAGAAATCGTACTCTATGGCGTCACCCGGGAAGAAGGTGAACGTTTTGGTCTGCCCTGTGGTGGCGAAATTAAACTTGTAGTTGAAAAGCTCGATGATTTATCTGAGTGGCAACAAATACAGGCCAGCCTGGCTGCTCGTCAACTGCTCTGCCGTGAATCCCAATT
>JAHRWJ010000216.1 GCA_019090185.1 Immundisolibacteraceae bacterium | reverse complement strand
CGGGTTTCGGCAGCGCGGCAGAGTCGGTAGACAGTTTCACGCTGTGATAAGGCCAGCTTATCAACCAGAATAACATTGCGAAGTGCAATGGCAACCTGCCCAGCAAGCGCCTCCACCGGACGACGTAACTCTTCTGGGAAGGCTTCGGCAACACCGTCACGCATGTGGTTAATCAGCTGTAGTACGCCGAGTACGTCGCCTTCATTATCGATAATGGGTGCTACCAGCATGGAGTGGCTGTGGTAATTAACCCGTTTGTCAAAAGAGTCATCGAAACTGAATGGCAGGTTGTCGTTGCGATGATAAACGTCAGGAATAAGGACGGTGTGTTTGTTCAGGGCGACATACCCAGATACGGATTTGGAGTCGATCGGCAGGCGGAAAGTAGTGAATTTGGCGTTGCTATCGTGGCGTTTTTCCAGCGTAAGGTTGCGAGTGAATTTAAATTCAAGCTCGTTACCCTCTTTGACATAGAGACTGGCCGCATCGGCATTGGTAAAATCAAGGCTGTGGTCAACGACTTTTGCCAATAAAGTGCTCAGATCGTTTTCCTCAGAAAGAGCAATGCCAATTTCTACCAGACGATTGGCGATGTCCTGTTGGCTCATCGTTTGCTCCTGAAGATAAATGTTGTGAGTGTTGGGGTCATAGCCAGTCGTTTTACCGAGTCAACCCTACCTAAAAAGAGAGCTGCTGAACAGCATCATACGTGGTTGGTGAAATTCAAATCAATCAGTTGCTGTCGGTTGGTGAGCTATTCAAGGATGATAGTCTGTAGCTGATTATATTGTCGGCCTATCAAGGTTGAAAATTAAGTCAGAAATTGTCAGGGGATGGACTTCAGCAGACTGTGAGTCAGTCCATCAATTTGTAGTATCTATTTGATTAAGGAGCCTCTGAAAACTCTGGTTGCCCAGCGGAAATACCCTTGGGGTAGAAGTAGGTGCGAAATCAGAGGTTTTCAGAGGTTCCTTAAGTGAACTCAGGATTTAGAGCATGCCATTGAGTGAAGACCAGGCCCACCAGGTAGCGGTTGTACTGACCGAAGCGATGCCTTACATCCAGCGGTTTCGCGGCGCCACCATGGTGATTAAGTATGGCGGCAACGCCATGGTTGATGAGGTACTTAAAAACAGCTTTGCCCGTGATCTGGTACTGCTGAAGCTGGTTGGTATCAACCCGGTGGTGGTGCACGGCGGCGGGCCGCAAATTGCTGAGATGTTATCCCGGTTGCAGATTGAATCTGATTTCGTTGCTGGCATGCGGGTTACTAATCGCGCTGCCATGGCCGCGGTTGAGATGGTGCTCGGTGGTCAGGTCAATAAAGAGATTGTCAATCTGATCAACCAGCATGGAGGCAAGGCGGTGGGGATTACCGGTAAAGATGGCCAGACCATTCGGGCACGGAAAATGGCGGGTGTCGTTGATGCAAAAGGTAATGAGGTTGATCTGGGGTACGTGGGCGAAGTAGAGCAAATTGATACCAGCCTGGTGGCGTTGCTGGACCAGCAGGATTTTATCCCGGTGATTGCCCCGATTGGGGTTGGCGAGAATGGTGAATCTTACAATATTAATGCCGATTTGGTTGCTGGGGCTGTTGCCGAAGCCGTTGGCGCAGAAAAGTTAATTTTGTTAACCAATACTCCTGGCCTGCTAGATCAGCAGGGCGGTTTGATTGCTCGGCTAACCGCCCAGCGAGTGGCTGATTTAATTGACGATGGCACTATTCACGGCGGCATGTTACCCAAAATACGTTGCGCGCTAGATGCGGTCGCTGGAGCCGTACATACCGCCCACATTATTGATGGTCGTCGTCAGCATGCGCTGCTGTTAGAAGTGTTAACGGATTCGGGCATTGGTACGCTGATCGAGAGTTGATGATAGGCATAAGCGGCTGATCATCGAGCCGCAGCAACGAGCCCATTAACCGCCGGTTTGAGACATGAAGCGGATAACCTGATCCGGTTTCTCTTTGAATTCGTGGCGTTCTGGCTTCAGGGTGATGGCGTGGCGTATCGCAGCCATTAGCTCTTCCCGGCTGGCGCCGTCACGTAAAAGTGGTCGCAGCTCAAAGCTGTGTTCCTGCCCCAGACACATATACAGAACTCCGTCTGCACCTAAGCGAACCCGGTTACAGGTTTCGCAAAAATGGCGGGATATGGGGGTGATCAGACCAATTCGGCTTTCTGATCCGGCGACACGATAATATCGGGCTGGCCCGCCGCCGGGCATGATGTCAGGGATCAATTCGAGCTTTTTGCTGAGCTCTTCCATCACTGAATCCAGGCTGCGATAGGTGGAGGTTGCGGATAGGCCGGTTGATCCCATGGGCATGGTTTCGATCAGTCGCAGGGTGTAGTCCCGTTCTGCGCAGAACTCCACCATGTCTGAAATTTCGTTGTCATTGATGCCGCCCTGCACCACCATGTTGATTTTTACCGGTTCCAGGCCAATGGCTTTGGCTGCGGCCAGGCCATCGAGCACCTTTTGCAGTTTGCCGCCACCGGTAATCGCGGCGAAGCGTTTGGGGTCAAGCGAGTCCAGGCTGATGTTGACCCGGTTTAGGCCGGCAGCCTTAAGGGGCTCTGCATAACGGGCCAGCTGCACTGCGTTGCTACTCAGTGACAAGTCTTCCAGTCCATCAACGCCACTCAGCATGCCAACCAGGTCAGGGATGTTGCGACGGGTTAATGGCTCGCCACCGGTGAGGCGAAAACGTTTAGCACCCAGGGCGCAAAATGCTTCCACCACCCGAGTGATTTCATCAAAGCTGAGCCACTCGGTTGGTTCCTGAAAATCCTTGTAGCCGGGTGGCAGACAGTAGGTGCAACGCAGGTCACAGCGATCTGTTACTGAGATCCGCAGATACTCAATTTGTCGCTGAAAAGGGTCAATTAGGGCTGGATCAGGCATAGAGGCTAGTGTACTTGAAATGGGCTGGTTTTGGACGGGCGGGTGAGTCTGGTTTAGGCCGGTATTGGCGGCAGAGATTCCAGTGACCAGCGGGCAAGTGGCGGTCCAACT
>JAHRWJ010000215.1 GCA_019090185.1 Immundisolibacteraceae bacterium | reverse complement strand
GAAGATATGATAGTACCTATTCCAAGTATCAGTAGTTCCCGAAAGAAGATAGCTACAAAGTTAATCAGTGTTCCATCGTCACCCGGAAAGGAATAGTTAAAGAACCAAGTAGTTACTACAACCATCCAGATTAAAAAACCGATAACCAAGCCAATAAAAGCCTTATCGGTACCTTTTTCTACGCTGAGACTATTATCCTGGTCGGTCATATAACTTTACTCACCTACACCTTACGCCGCAATTTGCGGCGAGCGTCAGCGAGTCCGGGCGCGATAGCGCCGAACAGAATTGCCTTGTTATATTTTGATTGCACTAAAAACCTTCCATATCACTAGAATAATATTCAGCTGAATACGTTAGAAAAAAGTGAAGTCAATATTGGCATTGATACCAGCCAATCCCAGCTCGATCTCTATATTCGCCCCTAAGGGCACTTTGTGTCGTTTACGAATAACCCTTCCAGCATTAAAGAAATGAGCAACCGCTCCAAAAAAACCCAGTACTTAAAACCGATTTCCCCTTTACTATAGCGACCCTCACTTGCACAGACGATGACAAGCGACGATGCTAAATGGGCCTGACTTAGAGCCATTCAACACTGCCCCCCATTTAGAGGCCCCGGTCGAGATATTTTCACGCATCGTAAGCGTTGACAACTATTTTGACCTCGCCACTGCCTGGGGCCACAGTCGCAACTATGTTTATGCAGTACAGACCTATAACCAGCTACTTGAACTGGAACCCGCTCACGCTGGGGCCTTGAAAAACCGTGATGAGATCCAGCAGATAATTGACGAAATAAATCCGCCTCAGCGCCAGCCAACAAGCAGAAACCAGTGACTCAGCAAAGGAACTTGGCGAAGATGAGCCGCTCACCTCAGATGGCGCCGAACACCAGGACTTCAAGGCCCTAGTGGTCAAACAACTCAGCGCCGAAAACATTCTGCTGGATGAAAAACTAAACGATTTTTGGATGCACCAGGTACAAAAAACTCGGAGCGCTTTTTGAGTGTTAAATTTCGGATGCAACGAACAGATGAAGATAATGAGCAATAAGCTTGGCGTTTTTCTATTCAACCCGGTTCGGCTTTTATTGAAGGTAAGCCTAGCCATGTTTTTACTGGCGCAACACAGTAATGTTGTCGCGGCTGAACCGGCTAAATTAAGCGCGCCAAAACTGGTTGTGCAAATTACGGTTGATCAATTGCGTGGCGATCTACCGATGCGCTATCACGAGCGTCTCGGCAAAGGCGGTTTTCGTTATTTGCTGGATCAGGGCACGCACTATACAAATGCGCACTACCGGCACGCCAACACCGAAACCGCCGTTGGTCATGCGACGCTGGTGACAGGCGCTGACCCCTCTCGTCATGGCATTGTCTCCAATGACTGGTTCGATCAAACGAGCGGTGAAAGCGTTTACAACGCCGAAGACGATCGCCACCACATTCTTGGTGAGAAACCAAAACCGCACAAGGGCGTGTCGCCCCGCAACCTGCTGTCCAGCACCATTGGTGATGAACTGGTGTTGTCAAACACTGGCAAGTCCAGAGTGTTCAGTGTTTCGGGTAAGGATCGCGGTGCCATTTTGCCCGGCGGTCATGCTGGCAAGGCGTTCTGGTATTCGAAAAGCTCGGGACAGTTTGTCAGCAGCACCTATTACTATGATGCGTACCCAAAATGGGTGGCGGACTGGAATGCGCAGCAGCCGACTGAACGCTATCGCGCCAAGCAATGGAAATTGATACAGCCGCGTGAAAACTACTTTGCCCGGGATATCGACGACCGCGTTCTCGAAGCTGACTTTAAAGCTTTAGGCAGAACCTTCCCTCACGGCTACGGCGACGATAAGTACTTGAACCTGATCGTCGGCATCACTCCGGCAGTCGATGAATTGACTCTAGAGTTTGCCAAACTGACCATCGAGCAGGAGAAGCTCGGTACCGGAGAGGCGACCGATTTCTTCGCCGTGAGTTTTTCCGCTACCGACTACGTGGGCCATTTATTCGGGCCGTCGAGCCTCGAAAGCGAGGACAATATTCTTCGCCTCGACCGTATTCTGGCGTCGTTTTTTGACTTCCTGGAGCAAACAGTCGGCCTCGAAAACACCCTGATTGTATTGTCAGCTGACCATGGCGGCCCCGACGCGCCGGAACACGTACAGACGATAGGTTTTGATGCCGGGCGTTTTTCGTTTGATCATTTTAAACAAGCGAATCCCTTAACGGCCGCGCTGAAGCAGCGCTTTGGCCGTGATGATTTGATCCTTGCCCACAGCCACCCCTACCTACACCTTGACTATCAGGTGATCCATGCGGCTGGGTTGAGTCCATCCGAGGTAGAGCGTTTTGTCGCCGCAGAAGCGATCAAACTCCCAGGCATTGCCTACGCAATGAGCCGCAGCGAACTCATCGACGGTCAATATGCCGATGCGCCGATACAACGACAGATTCGCCGTAACTTCCACTTCGATCGATCGGGGTCAGTACACCTGGTACAAAAGCAATACTGGTTTTTACACTCTACCGACGAAGCTGCACAGATGGGCTTACCCGGGCTAGCCGCGATTCACGGCTCGCCCTGGAGCTATGACACCTATGTACCGATATTCTTTGCCGGGCATCGGGTTGGGGCACAGAAAATTGAACGACGGGTATCGCCGACCGACATTGCGCCGACGCTGTCGACCTATCTGGGGATAAAATTCCCCTCTGGTTCGATCGGTGAGCCTTTGGCGGAAGTGTTTACTGGCCGGCCTTGATGCAGTTTGACCGTATGGCTACCCTGCTGGCGGATGTTTTGTCTGGGCTGCATCGCTGACTTTAGGGCTATTGGGCTGCCCTTTTCTTGGATGGGTCTCTGAGGGTTCGTTTTTAGTCGAATAGGCGGGCATGTTTTGGCCGCCTCTAATGAGACTTATGCCTTTGGTCTGGGCAAGCAAAAGAAATGAAAAACCTCTGCGAATAAATTCAGAACTTAAAGGCGACTCGCCTCTTTAGTTTGAGCCATCCTTACCGGAACAGACATTAACAGGCAGTCATGTTAAATGGGCCAACTTAGTACCCTTCATTTCTAACCCCGTGCCTATGCGGCAACCATCAGGCGGTAGATAAAACCCCATAAATTGGCCCTACCCCACTAACAATAAAAAAGGCTTAGCACTTTAAAAGTGCTAAGCCTTTTCTCGTTTTAGCTAGACAAAAATTTACAAAACAAACGGTTAGTTAAAAAGCCCAGCTACGTTCTTAGCACCCTGCTTCGCCCACTCGGTGAGAATTTCTCGCACATCTTCGACACTGGCTTGCATGCGGTCGGCCTGGTCGGCTGTGCCTCTGCGAACCACGGTTGCTAAAACTTCACTGGTTTGACTATCGATCACATTGGCTAACAAAGAAATCTCTATTTCTTTGGCCCGTGTTCCAGTCGCTGCTTTAATACCGCCAAGAATTGCTGCAATGGGTATCACTTCGTAGGCTTTCATTCCTTGCGTAGAACTAGTCACACTTGTGATTGTTGGTTGTAGTCGCGCTACGTCAGCTCCTGAAGTGGATACAACGGAGATTCGTTGAGACATTTCAGCCCGCAGTATTTTATCAAATACGGCAAATAACTCCTTCAACTGACCTTGTTGATCCGCAGTCAAATTTTTTGGCATAGGTTTCATTGCCACGGCATCGATCATGATGTGCTTGTACTTGCCGCTCTTCAGCGCATCACTGACCCAGCGAGAGTGATCTTTAGAGGCTTGTTCGAGCAGGGTCGAATCCGAAATTGTTTTAGTGGTGCTAGATGCAGCCGTATTTGTAACCGTACTACCTCGCTGCTGCGCTGCACAGCCGGTTAACGTAATCGCTAAAAATAGCGACCAGAGTGACAATCTACGAGTACTCACGGGCATTTCTCCTTGGAGGGTTAAAATGAATTTTCATTGTTAATTAGAGCAAAAAACCGACTCTACTCCGATTCCTGCTGACTTGTATATAAGGCAACCAATCGGGCGATGAACACGGCAATAAATAACTGGCCGATGATCGATTCGATCATGGCTAAAGACCTGGCCATCGGTGCCACTGGGGTGATATCGCCGTAGCCAAGGGTTGTTAGGGTAACAAAACTAAAATATAGCGTATCTGGCAAACCGCTCAACGCCTGACCGTTGCTATAAGCAAACGCTGCAGCGTCAACTATCGAGATAGCACCGAACCCCAGCGAACAGATCAGGCCGATTAACAAATAAATACAAATGCCACCGGCTACCGTGTCCAGATCGACTCGTTTTTCGCGGGCAAGAGCTGTCAGCATCGACCAGGCAACGAAGAGCAAAAATACAATCGACATCAAATTGCTGAAAACCTCAATCGCGCTGTTTTCAATGAACACTGGCAATCCGCGCGATAACAGCGCTAACACGCCCAGCACCACACCAGTGCGCAGCGAGCGTTGGTTATGGGTGGCGACAAACACACCCGCCATTAGTACGCCCACTAGCAAGACCTCTCTAAGCGGGTGGGCATCGGTTGCAGTGCCGACTAATGGCATTGCAAAAATCAGCACAAACAAGGCCGCGAGTAGGCTGATAAAGGATGGGTTCATCAGGTTAAGTCAGATCCTTAATGATGTTTTGCTGCAATTTTCTCAACGGTAAATGCGGGACTGCACTGTCATTATCATCTTCATCGCGGCCTATGAGTCGTCGATCTGGACCTTTATTGCCAACCAGTTAGTGGCCAGCGTAGATTTAGCGACACCCAGGTCCATTCAATTT